>CAYZKI010000229.1:0-5601 GCA_964478745.1 uncultured Bacteriovoracaceae bacterium | reverse complement strand
AAGGGCTTCGGCGACATCACTTTCCGCCTCAAGCAGAACCTCTACGGCAACGACGGGGGAGACGTGGCCCTGGCGCTCATGCCCTTCTTCAAGGTGCCGACCAACTCCGGCGGACTCGGCAACAAGAGCTTCGAGGGCGGCCTCATCTTCCCTGTCGCCTTCGGGCTGCCGAACGGCTGGGGAATGGGCATGATGCTCCAGTACAACTACGCCCGCAACGCATCGGACGAGGGTTATCACGGCGAGTGGATCTCCTCGGTCACAGCCAGCCGCGACATCATCGGCTCGCTCGGGGGCTACGTCGAGCTCTTCAGCCAGTCGAGCAGCGAGGCCGGAAGCGCCTGGGTCGCCACCTACGACATGGGCCTGACTTACGAGGTCGTTCCTGACGTCCAGCTCGACGCCGGCGTGAACATCGGCATCACCGAGGCCGCGGACGACCTGAACCCTTTCGCGGGCCTTTCGATTCGGTTCTAGGCCCGCCCCGGCGCGCTCCCTGGAAACCGGCCGCCGCCCGGGTTATGGTGCCCGGCGATGGACAGCTGTTGCGACGACAAGGCCTGCGAGCTCGCCAAGATCCCCGCCGATCAGCGCCGCGTGCTGGTCGTGGTGCTTGTCATCAACCTGGTCATGTTCGGAGTGGAGGGCGTGTACGGGATCGTGGCGCGCTCCACCTCGCTTCTCGCCGACAGCCTCGACATGCTGGGCGACGCGCTCGTCTACGGCTTCTCGCTCTACGCGATCGGGAGGAGCCCGAGATGGAACGCCGGCGTCTCGGCGATGAAAGGCGGCATCATGTCGCTGTTCGGGATCGGGGTCCTGGTCCAGGCGGTCTATCGCTTTGGTTCGCCGGGGCTTCCCGTCGCCGAGACCATGGGATGGGTGGGGGCGCTCGCCCTCGCGGCGAACCTCACCTGCGCGGTCCTGCTGCTCCGGCACCGGAACGACGACCTCAACATGCGCTCCACCTGGCTGTGCTCGCGCAACGACGTGATCGTGAACCTCGGAGTGCTCGCCGCCGCGGCGGCGGTCGCGCTCACGGGATCGAAATATCCGGATCTGGTCGTGGGCGTGCTGATATCGGGGCTGGTGCTTCGTTCCGCGGCGGAGATCCTGCTGGAGTCGCGAGCGGCGCTCCAGGATTCCCGCTGAGCGCCGCTCGGGCGGCCACCCACGGATTGTAGTGATCGCGGAAGAAATCCGCCCGGTAGTCCCGATAAGAGGAGATCGCTCCCACACGTGCAAGCGCGCGGATCAGCAGCCACGGCAGATCGAGCTGGTAGGGGAGGAAGCCGCTTCGCGCGCCGTTCGGATAAAGGTGATGGTTATTGTGCCACTCGCCCGCGACGTAGCCCGGCCAGAGCTGGTTCACCGAGAGGTCGGCATGATTGAAGTCCGAGCCCTCGTGCCGGCGGTCCTTGCCCTTGCCGTGGCCTTCGAAGTTGTAGGTTCTCACCCCGATCGCCCAGACTCCCGCCCACCCGAAGATCGCGGTGGCGAGAGCGTGCCCGCCGAGCAGGTAGAGCGCCGCGTACCAGAAGGACCAGTTCAGCGCGTAGTGGAGGATCGTCCACGCCGGATGGCAGAGCGATCCCCATCGGAGGTACTGCGCGTACGAGTTGAGCCGTACGCCCGTGTGGCTCAACAGCCGGCACAGGTGCTCGTAGTCCCTTTCCGAGAGGTCCTTGCGGATGGTCTGGTGGTTGGCGTCGGCCAGGAAGCAGTACAGCCAGCCTCCGTAGACGTTGTAGGGGTCGCCGGGCTGCTCGCAGTACTGGTGATGGACGTAGTGCGAGACCACGTAGATCTCCTCGGGGATCACCTTGATGACGAGGTTGCGGGCGATCATCCTCACCCATGGAGCGCTGAACTTGAACGCGCGGTGGGTGCAGTACCGGTGGAGCCAGAAAGTGCCGTGGCTGCCCATCAGCACCATGCTGTAGACGAAGCCCGCGAGCATGAGCCAGGGGCTCGCGTAGCTCGTCAGGAACACGTAAAGAGGGACCGCGAAGGAGAGGCTCGCCGTCCATCCGAAGAGCGGGAGCCAGTTCTTCCTTGATGCCGTGATGTTCATCCGCCGGAGAAATTCCCGGAGAAGCTCACCTGTGGTCGGTACGTAGAGCTTCCCATCGCGGGAGAACCCGTAAGCAGGCGGGTCGAGGACCCGCTCCAAAAAGCTCATGACAAATCCCTCTCTCTCGGCGGCTATCCGTTGCCACCGACCGATCCTTCAGTTTTCCGCGGGAAGCGCTGACGTTCAGTCAATCGCGATGGGCTGGGGGCCCGGCACGATGCCTTCGAGGTCCGGATCGTGTCCGTCCACGACGAGGCGGTCGCGTTCCTTCTTCTGTTCCTTGCGTAGCTGGCGCTTCTCCAGCTTCTCCTGGTTCCGCTCCTGCTTCGAGCGCTCGCGATTCCGTTTCGCCTGAGTTGCCGGACCTGGTCTACCCATGTTTACGCATCCTTTCACCTCCTCGCGCCCCATGAACGTGGGACGGAACCGGGGCCTGCGAAGGGGCCTGTGACGGCACCTTCGATCCGGTTCGCTCGAGGAGCTTCGCGATTTCTCGCCATTGGGATCGGTCTTCGGGCGTGATGAGCGAGACAGCCTGTCCCGTCCTCCCCGCGCGACCGGTTCTTCCGATACGGTGGACGTAATCCTCCGAGGACTGCGGGAGGTCGTAGTTCACCACGTGCGCGATCTCGGCGACATCGATGCCGCGAGCGGCGATGTCCGTAGCCACCAAGACCCGAATCTGGCCATTCCTGAAGGCGTTGAGGGCCGAATTCCGCTGGCCCTGAGATCTTCCGCCGTGCAGGCGATTGACCTCGACCCCGTAGGATGAAAGATAGCGAGCCACCCGGTCCGTGCGGGATTTCGTCCGCGTGAAGACCAGGATGGACCCCGGGCGCTGATTGAGCAGATCCAGGAGCGCCTCGTTCTTCTTCTGCACCGTCGTCATGACCAGCTCCTGCGAGACCTGCTCGGAGGTGCGGGAAACGGTGCCGACCGAGGTTCTGGCCGGGTTATGAAGGTACTTCTTCGCCAGGCGATCGAGCTCGGGAGCCCAGGTCGCGCTGAAGAGCAGCGTCTGCCTCTGCTTCGGCAGGTGCTTGAGGATCTCGCCGAGCTGGGGGGCGAAGCCCATGTCGAGCATCCGATCGGCCTCGTCCAGCACGAGCGCTTCCACGCCGGCGAGCTGCACGGTCCTGCGGTTCAGATGGTCGACGAGACGTCCCGGGGTCGCCACGATGAAGCGGGGTTGAGCGCGAAGCGCCCGGATCTGGGGCTGCATCGAGGCTCCGCCGATGATCACGGCCGAGCGCATCTGCGGGATCGACTTCGTGAGGTCGCGCCAGAAGGCGTCGATCTGCACCGCGAGCTCGCGGGTCGGAACGAGAACCAGGGCGCACTTCTTCGGAGACGCCAGGAGGCGTGTCAGGATCGGGATGCAGAATGCCGCGGTCTTGCCGGTGCCGGTCTGCGCGCAGCCCACGAGGTCCTGTCCGGTCAGCGCGATCGGGATCGCCTGCGCCTGGATCGGCGTGGGGGTATTGAACTGAATGGCCGCGAGCGCCTTTTCTACGGAGCTCGGCAGCTTGAATTGTGAGAACGTATCCAACTGAGTGTCCTTTCAGTTGGGCGGATCGCCGTGTGATCAGGTGTCCGAAGACACCGGGCGAGGGGCCCGGTGGGCCTTCTCGCAGGTTCTGCACAGGAACACTTGCTGGTTCTTGTGGTCATGCCATTTTCCATCCTTCATCTGAATCGCCTGGCGGCACTGGAAGCAGCGGAGCTGCCCTTTGCCGACCGTGGAAACGGGCCTGGAAAACATCATGAGAGCCTCCTCGAAAGTTGAGCGATCAACCCAAGAAAAAAAATGGACGACCAGGGCGGCTCGTTACGAGAGCCCCGGTCGTCGCAAGATGTGAATCGAAATTAGTAACGGGACCGTCCGCCGCTGCGTCCGAAGCCGCGATCCTGGCCACCGCCGCCATTGCGGGGGACCATCGGCTTGGCTTCGTTCACGGTCATGGCGCGTCCGTCATAGTCGGCGCCGTTGAACTTCGAGATCGCGTCGGTCGCTTCCGCATCCGTGGACATTTCCACGAATCCGAAGCCTTTGCTCCGGCCCGTATCACGGTCCATGATGATCTTCGCTGATTCAACCGTTCCGCACTGAGCGAACGTGTCGCTGAGAATTTGGTCGGTTGCGGAATAAGGCAGATTGCCCACGTATAGTTTCTTACCCATTTTACCTCCTAAGGCAGGCCAGAGTTTTGGCCAGGGAGCCACTAAGGAGGATATGGGCCCTATGCCCGCAGACTCGATAGAAGCAGAATCACTAACCTCTGAAGAATAACAGCTCCATCACCCGATAGATACGCGAATCGTCCATCTCGAAGGTGAGCGGTTAGAGCCCCGGCCACCGTGTCATTCGATGGAAGCTTTCTTTCGAGGGGCGTTATTACACCGGTATCAGATAGTGCCGCCCGATGCTGGAGCCCCGGCCGAGCTAAGCCGTTGTAGCCGCAGGGCTTCCTGGCTTCAGCCGCTTGGCGCAACCATTGCTGTTGCCCCGCGTGAATTTCAAATGCGGGCCTGAGCGGCTCCGCGGGAGGAGAGACAGTGGGTTCCAAGCTTCTTGTATTGGGTCTTGTGGGAATGAGCCTTTCCGGACAGGCGATGGCCGATCATCGCGACCATCGCGATCCGCGAGGCGACTGCCTTCGCACGAACGCGGGCTCGCTGGTCTGCCTCGGTGACCGGGTGGTCACCCGCCACGACGAGATCGGCACCGTGATCTCCGCTTTCCGCGACGGGACGGTCCAGGTCCGCCGCGACGGGTGGTCGAGCACGAGCAACTACAGCGTCGACTCGCTCTCGCCCGAGGTCCGCTGCGACCGCCGCGACGGGCGCTTCGGCGACCGCTTCGACAATCGCTGGGATCCGCGCGACGCGAACCGGATCTGCGCGAACGACCGGGTGATCACGCGCTTCGACGAGACGGGCGTCGTGCTCACGGCGTTCCAGAACGGCCGCGTCCAGATCCGCCGCGACGGATGGTCGAGCGCGTCCTTCTATGGGGCGGACGCGCTGGCCCGCGAGGTTTCGCATTACGACCTGTTCAACTCGGGCGACCGGGTGATCACGAACTTCGACGAGACGGGGGTCCTGCTCGCGATCTTCGACAACGGGCGCGCCCAGGTCCGCCGAGACGGCTGGTCGAGCGCCTCCTTCTACAACGTGCAGAATCTCGGCGCGTCCGTGCGCCGCGTGGACGGCTTCGAGACCGGTGACCGGGTCATGACCCGCTTCAACGAGACGGGCACGATCATCGAGCTGTTCACGAACGGGAAGGTCCTCGTTCGCCGCGATGGCTGGTCATCGAATAGCATCTACTCGATCTCCGCTCTGAGCCGCGGCGTCGGTAGGCCGGGTGGCGGTCACGGCGGCGGCTGGGGTGGCGGACACGGCGGCGGACACGGCGGCGGCCACGGTGGTGGTCACGGTGGTGGCTGGGGTGGTGGACACGGCGGCGGTCACGGCGGCGGTCACGGCGGCGGTCACGGCGGTGGTCACGGCGGTGGTGGACGCCC
>CAYZKI010000228.1:0-5611 GCA_964478745.1 uncultured Bacteriovoracaceae bacterium | reverse complement strand
AGATGGGCCTTCACCAGGAGCTGGGCCTCGTGCGTGCGCCTGAGCATCCGGCGCGACTTGTAGACCCCCATCGACGAGAAGACCATCATCCAGAGAACCAGGATCAACGGCGAAAGGGCGGTGTACTTCTCGAACTCCGGGAAACCCTTGGTCACCTCGACCAGGGGCAGGTAAAAGCGGAAGGCATAGGACATCAGCCAGGCCGCCACGATGACGCAGGCGTCCACAAGGCGGAAGGTTCCCCCGACGATGTGCTGGTAACGCTTCAGCATAGAAGTACTTTTTGCTCTATGTTAATCCGGGGTCCATGTCCAGACTACCCAAGCTCGAAGTCGCAGCCTCAGGCAAATCTCCATCGAATATCGACACCGAAGTGGTCGCCGTTTACCAGGACGGCAGCAAGAAGCCCGTCGCGCCGAAAGCCAAAGGTGATGCCGCTTCCGTCTTCGGCAAGCTCAGGAAGGACGACGCCTTCTCGGGCCGTTCCGGAAGCGTCGAAGTGGTCCGCTTCGCCGGATCGAAGGACGCGGATGTGCTGCTCGTCGGGATGGGCGCGGCGGCCGAGCTGACCGAGGAGAAGGCGCGGGTCGCGGGCGGTAACGCCTGGACGAAGCTCAAGGCGCAGAAGGCGAAGAACATCCTCGTTCACGCCGACACGCTCTTCCAGGCCAAGGGCCTGAAGAGCGAGCTCAGCCACGCCAGGCTGGTCCGCGCGTTCGCCGAGGGGCTCATGCTCAACGCCTACTCCTGGGACAAGTACAAGTCCGCGGCGGGCGCGGGAGCTGACGACAAGTACGCGGGTCCCGAAAAAATCAGCTTCGACACGAGCGAGGGCGCGCTTCGCCAGGCGCTCGCCAAGGAGTTCGCGCAGGTCCAGGCCATCGGCGACGCCGTGACCATCACCCGCGACTGGTCGAACGAGCCGTCCAACATCGGCACCCCGGAGTTCTACGCGAGCGAGGCGCGCAAGCTGGCGCGCGAGTACGGGATCAAGTGCAAGGTCATGACCGAGAAGGACGCGGCCCGCGAGAAGATGGGCCTGTTTCTTTCCGTGGCCGCGGGCTCCGAGCGCCCGCCCCGGGTCGTGATCCTCGAGTACACTCCGAAGAAGGTGAAGAACCCCAAGACCGTCGCTCTCGTCGGCAAGGGCGTGACCTTCGACAGCGGCGGCATCTCGATCAAGCCGTCGATGCGGATGGAGGAGATGAAGCACGACATGACCGGAGCGGCCACGGTCCTGGGCGCGACGCTGCTGGCCTCGCGCTGGGAAGTGCCGAACCGGATCGTCGCGGTCATGGTGTTCACCGAGAACATGCCGAGCGGCATCGCGACCCAGCCGGGCAACGTGATCCGGGGAAGGAACGGAAAGACCGTCGAGATCATCAACACCGACGCCGAGGGCCGGCTGATCCTGGCCGACGCGCTCGATCTCGCGCAGGACTACAAGCCCGACGCGATGATCGACGTGGCGACCCTGACGGGCGCCGTCTCAGTCGCGCTCGGCAAGTACTGCTGCGGCGTGCTCGGCAACGACGACGGGCTGATCGATTCGGTTCGCCGCGCGGGCGACCTGGTCGGCGAGCGCATGTGGCAGCTCCCGCTCTGGGACGACTACTTCGAGGACATGAAGTCGGACACCGCCGACATGAGGAACTCCTGCAACGACGCCAACGGCGGCACGATCCGCGGCGCGATCTTCCTCAAGCAGTTCGTCCGCAAGGGCGTGCCGTGGTGCCACCTGGACATCGCTTCGACCGCGAACGGCGTCAGCCACCTCGCGTACATGCCGAAGAAGGGCGCGACGGGCTCGTACGTCCGGACGCTCGCGCGCTTCGTCGCCGAGTTCTGAGCGGGCTACGGGCAGGTGATCGACGAGAATCGGTCCTTGTCGGCACGGCAATTCTGCACGACCTCGGAAGCCGAGAGCTCCCGGGCGTACATGCGAACGATACTGAAAGCGCCCATCATCTCGTGCTCTCCAGGCGACCAGGCGCCCAGGTTGAGAGACGAGGCCGTATTGATCATGCCGGCGTAAGAGCCCGTGCTGATGTCCGTCGTCGCCTGCGCGACGCCGTCCACGTAGACTTTCAGCCCGGCGGCCGTTTTGCTGCCGTCGTAAGTGATCACGATCTGGTGGAACGAGCCGTGGGAAACCGTGCCGGTCCGGACGCCCAACATGTCCGCGCCCCAGGCTCCCCCGGTCAGCTGGACGTGGATCTGTTCGCTCGGATCGAGCCAGACCACATACTCGCTGGCGGAGCCCGAGTAGTCGTTGTTCTTGGTCAGAAGGCTTCGGTTCGAGCTCATGTCCCCGATGACCGTCCAGAGCTCGATCGAGAAGGGCTGGTCCACCCCGCCGCCGCTGGTAAAGGATAACGAGTTCGTATCGGGAACGGTAACCAGGTCATCGACGCCGTCGAGGAACAGGGATCGGGGGGTGGTTCCGGAGCCTTGCCAGCCGGTCGCGCCGCAGCCGTCAAAGTTGGCGAGCGTACCGTGGTTCGAGTCCGCAAGGTCGTTCCAGGTCAGGTTGCTCGCGCAGCCCGTGCCGGAGGCATGGGGCGCGCTCACCGTACTGTTCGCCTTTTCCGCATCCAGGTGCAGGACGATATCTTCCAGCACGGGCTGGTTCATCGCCACGCTCACGGACGCTAGAGTCATCACGCCGCTGCTCGAGGCATCCCCGTCGGCGATATAGTGGCCGGCGGCCAGTGAGAGGGCCCCGGTTCTCCGTCTGGCCACCGTGTCGTCAACAGTCTGGGTCGAGCCGCCGACCAGGGTGCCAGGGCCATGGCCCGAGGCGATCGCGTCATCGAAGCGGAGCTGGAACTGGTTGGTGTTCCCGACATTCGCGCCGCCCACGGTCTCGAAGAATGCCGTCGGAAGCGTGAAGCGGGCAAGATCGATATAGGCCCTCTGATAGCCGTGGATGGCGCTCAGGTTGCTGATTCTCCTGCCGAGCTGATACATCACTTCGGCCCGGCTCAGCTGGTCGATCCGCGCGCAGATCTGGGCTTTGAAAAGGGTGATGTCGCCTCCGCCTCCCGCCCGGATGTCGGGCATGAAGTGCGCGCCATGGTCGAAATTCGCGGCGTCGGTCGCGAAGCTCGTGCTCGCGTACTCGACGGTACCGATGCTCGGGACGCTGATCTCGGTTCCCGCGACCTGGCTTCCAGTCCTGTTGAACAGAGCGCTGTAGCCGACGGCTCCCGAGTTGCGAAGAAGGGCCTCGTAGGACCAGGGGCTTGCCGCGGTCAACCCCCTGATACGAGCCATGTCCTTCTTCCACAGCGTGTACTCCGACCGAAGCGCGGCGTCGTACGTGTTGCTCACGGTCCAATCCGGGACGATGTCAGAGGGCGCGTACCCGGTCGTGTCGTAATCCTCGGCGAGAAGCGGATAGCAGATCTTGGTCCTGGTCGCCGAGGTCTGCTGCACGAGGATGCGCGCGGCATACACCTTGACCTGCTCGTTGACGGTCGTGGCCGGCATCCGAAGCGAGTAGAGAGCGTCTCCCGAGATCGGTGTCCATGGAGACGAGGTGCGGAACAGCTGGGGGTCGCTCGTCGAGGCCGGTACGCTCAATGTCGCATAGGTCGTGCTCGAGCCGTCGACCAGAAGCACGTTTCTTGCCACGCTGTCCGTGTTCGTGGCGACGATCTCCCAGTGATAGCTCACCAGGCCGTCGAATCGGTTCGTGTCGAGCTGCGTCTGGGTGGTCAAGTCGGTCTGCGCAGAGGTACCGGAGTGCCGTCCGACCGCGAGCATCTCGATGGGGACCTCGATATCGAACGACGGAGGTGGGTCGGTGAAGCTCCAATTGGTGTTGTTCCCGGCGTCAGTGCTGGTGGTGCCCGCGTACATCGGGGTGCCGTGAATGTTGTTCATGTCGCGGACATTGAGGTATCCCAGCGTGCGCAGGCCGGTCGCGTTGATGTTCCGGACCACGCCCGCGGTCGCGCCGCTCCTGACCGAGAGAAGCTGGCCCGTGGCGCCCTGGAGCGTGAGCTGGTTCGTGACGGTTGCGACGACTTCAAAGCGGATCTCCGCGGCTGAGGTTTCCGACTTGGTGAGGTTATAGAAGGTCGTATCGGAGCCGCGAACCGTACTGAGTGACCCGGTCATGATCACGGTGCTCGTGCCCGGGGTGAAGGTGCTGGTCGCTGACTTGTTCCAGTCGGGCGTGCTGATCGTGTACGAGGCCGCGCTCAGGTTCGAGTTGGAGCCCAGGAGCAGGGTATCAGTGACGGTCAGGTTCGCGTTGAGCGTGTAAAGGCCTCTTCCGGCGAAGCGCAGGCTCGCGTAGGAGTTTCCGAGCGTGAGCCCCGTGTAGCTGGCGGAACCCGAATAGAACACCCAGGAGCCGGAGGCCGGGTTGAACGAGCCCCGGCTAACGGTCTGATTCCCTGCAAGATGGATCGCGGCTCCGGACGAGACGTCCAGTCTGTCATTCACGGTCACATTATAAGTATCAAGAGAGAAGTTGCCCGCCTGGACCACGAGGTCCTGCCCGGAGGCGTTCAGTACCAGGGCGCTCGCGAGAGTCGCCGCGTTCGCCGACTTGTTCACCGTGAAAGTGCCCCCAGGCATCGTTCCGCCGGAGTGAGTGACGGTCTGCGCGCTTCCGCCCTCGAGCGTGATCGCGGCCGTTCCGCCGGCGCCCTGGGTCATCGTCAGGTTTCCACGGACTCGCAGCGTCCCGGTATCGACGGTGCAGTCGGCGGCGCAGTTGTTGATCGTGAGGTTTCCGCCCACCGTGACCGTGTTGTTGACCTGGACGTCGGACGGCGACGCCTTCTCCATGATCACGTTGCCGTAAACGGTGGTGTCGTCGCCGAAGAGCGACTGCAGATCCCCGACGAAGTGGATCGTCGATCCCGTGGCGGTCACAGTGCCCGTGACCCGGGTCCAGTTCCTGCGGACCCGGAAAGTGCCGGTGACCGTCAGCGGGTCCGTGCGCTCGAGCGAGACGTTGTTCGCCTCGCAGGTCGCGCAAAGGGTGAAGGTGGCCGGGCTGTTTCCCGTCAGGCGCAGGTTGCCGACCGCAGCCGCGTCGTCCAGGGCGACGCTGGCGCGGGCCTCGATGTACTGGGCGGTCGTGGGCACGATGCTTCCTCCGCCCAGATCGGAGCTCAAGGCACCCCCGACGATCAGGTCCGAGGCGAGCGTGATGTTCGCTCCATTCTTGCAGAGGTGGACCGCGCCGAGCGCGATCGACCCGGTATTGACCGTGCTCGCGGCGCTCGAGGCGCAGTTTCCGATGCGAACGAGGCCCGCGTTGTGGTTGAAGGTCCCGCCCGAGAGGGTCACGTTTCCCGCGATCTCGGTGATGCCGTTCGTGGCCGTGTGCGTGCCGCCGCTCAGGGTGAAGTTGCCGGCGATGGTCAGCTCGTGCCCTGAGCTGTTGGAGCCCGCGAACGTGCCGCCGGCCTGCGTGAAGCCGCCTGAGCCGACGAGCAGGTCCTGCGCTTGCGTGATCGTGCCTCCGTACCCTGATGTCATGCTGATGCCGCCCACGCTCACCACCGTGCTGAGGGTGGGCGAGCAGTTGCTCACGCAGGTGCCGTCGAAGATGGCCGTATCGCTTGCGCCCGGAACCGCGCCGCCCGCC
>CAYZKI010000227.1:3961-5618 GCA_964478745.1 uncultured Bacteriovoracaceae bacterium | reverse complement strand
CTCCAGGCCCAGGGCCAGGGGTACCACGTCGCGAAGCAGCAGCTCCTTGTTCCGGCCGGCGAGGATATCACCCTGGATGGCCGCGCCGAGCGCGACGACCTCGTCGGGATGCACCGAGGTGTTGGGCTTGCGGCCGAAGATGGACTCCGCGGTCCGCTGGACGACCGGGAGGCGCGTCGGCCCGCCGACCATCACCACATCGGAGATCTCGTCGGCGCTGAGCCCCGCGTCCTCGAGGGCCTTGCGGCAGGAGTCGCGGGTCCGGTCCAGGATCGGCCCGGCGAGCGCCTCGAACTCGCCGCGCGTGAACACGCGCGCGTAGCTCGCGCCTCCCGGAAGCCCGAGCTCCAGGCGGCTCTCGGTCCTTTCGGAAAGCTCGATCTTCACCCGCTCGCACGCCTCGAGGACCTGGGCCATGAGGTCGAGATCGGTCGCGGCATCGAGGCCCGTCTTCGAGCGGATCTCCCCGATCGCGACCCGGGCCAGGGCCTGGTCGAGATCGTCGCCGCCCAGCTGGGTGTCGCCATGGGTGGCCAGGACCTCGAACACCCCGTCCTGCAGGCGCAGGATGGAGATGTCGAAGGTGCCGCCGCCCAGATCGTAGACCGCGATCACTCCCTGCTTCCTGCGATCGAGGCCGTAGGCCAGCGAGGCCGCCGTCGGCTCGTTGATGATGCGAAGGACGTCGAGGCCAGCGAGGCGCCCGGCCGCGCGCGTCGCCTGGCGCTGGCTGTCGTTGAAGTACGCAGGAACCGTGATGACGGCTTTCGTCACCGGCTGCGCGCGCGCTTCTTCCGCGATGCTCTTGAGCTCGCGCAGGATCAGCGCGGAAATCTCGATCGCCGTGAGCTCGCGCGACCCGAGACGCACGCGCGGCAGAGAGCCTCCGTCGACGATCTCGTAGGGAAGCTGCGCACGGAGGTCCTCGAGGTCCTTGAAGCCGCGACCGAGGAGCCGCTTGACTGAAAACGCCGTACGCGAGGCGTCGGTGATCTTCCTGCGGCGGGCCGCCTGTCCGATCACCATCTGATCGCCGGTCACGGAAACGACCGAGGGCACGAGCCTGTGTCCGTCACGGGTGGCCAGGATCTCGGGCTTCCCGTCGCGCACGTACGCGACGAGGCTGTTCGTGGTGCCGAGATCGATGCCGACGATCGGCTCGTGCTTCGCGCTGCCGCCGATCTGGATCACGAAGCCTTTCTCCTGTTCCTCAGATCGCGCTCGAGGGAGCGGACATAACCCAAGGCCTGGGCCTTCTCATGAAGCTCGCGAAGGCGTTCGACGGCGTCCGGAGCGCTCAGGTCGATCGACGTCTCGAGGTCGGAGATCTCCTTGAGGGCCTTCTCGCGATAGGCCGCGACCTCCAGGACGAAGGCCTCGAGCCGGGGCGTCGCGTTCTCCGGATCCTCCATCAGGGAGTCCTGCAGCTCGAACCAGCCCTCGGCAAGCTCCAGGGGAATCGAGCCCCCTTTCGCGCTCGCTCCCGAAGACTTGAAGCCCGCCTGCTCGAGCACGTAATCACGGAGCTCGTCGCGGTTCCTGAGGGTTCGATACGCGTCGTTCAGGAAGCTCATTCGCTCGAGGCTCGCCGCCCGGGCCTGGGGAGAAGCCGTCGAGAACCGGTCCGGATGAAGCGCGCGGGAGATCTCGAAGAACC
>CAYZKI010000227.1:2245-3951 GCA_964478745.1 uncultured Bacteriovoracaceae bacterium | reverse complement strand
TTCGCGTCCTGCGCGAACGCGCGAGGCGCGTCGAGCGCGGAGAAGTAGTCCTCGCCGGCAGAGACCGGCTGGGGCATCCCGCAGGCAGCGCAGACGTGCCTGGCCGGAGAGCCGCAGAAGGCGCAGTTATGCGGAGAAGCTTGATCCGCAGCCACAGGTGCGCTTCGCGTTCGGGTTCTTGAACACGAATCCGGTCCCGTTCAAGCCATCGGTGAAATCGAGCTCCGTGCCCGTCAGGAACAGGAAGGACTTCTGGTCGACGACGACCTTCACGCCATCCTTCTCGAAAACCTTGTCGCTCGAAGCCGGGGGCTGGTTGTCGAAGCCGAGCTTGTAGCTCATGCCCGAGCAGCCGCCGCCCACGACCTGGACGCGAAGGACGGAGCCTACCGCGGTCGGGTCGCTCGACTGGATGCGCTTGATCTCGCTGACTGCCTTGTCCGTTACGCTGATCATTGTAGCCTCCATTAGGTCGCGCTCTTTCCGGTTTGCGAAGCCCCACTCGCTTCGCTCGTTTCCTCACGCAAACCGGGCGCTCCGGTCGCGCTCTTCTTCTTGTTCATGTAGTCGCCGATCGCCGCCTTGATGGCGTCTTCGGCGAGCACCGAACAATGGATCTTGATCGGCGGGAGCGAGAGCTCCTCGACGATGTCCGTGTTCTTGATCTTCATCGCCTCGTCCAGCGTCTTGCCTTTGATCCATTCGGTCGCGAGCGACGAGCTCGCGATGGCGCTGCCGCACCCGAAGGTCTTGAACTTGGCGTCCTTGATGACGCCGGTGGCTTCGTCCACTTCCACCTGGAGTTTCATCACGTCGCCGCACTCGGGCGCGCCGACGAGGCCGGTGCCGACGTTCGTCTTGTTCTTGTCGAGAGAACCGACGTTGCGGGGGTTCTCGTAGTGATCAACGACTTTTTGTGTGTATGCCATATGCTTGCTTCCCCTTAGTGAGCCGTCCACTGGACGGACTTCAAATCCACGCCTTCTTTGACCATCTCGTAGAGCGGCGAAAGATCGCGAAGCTTCTTCACGGTCCTGACCACCTTGTCGATGGCGAAATCGATCTGCTCCTCGGTCGTGAAGCGGCCGAGGCCGAAACGGATGCTGGTGTGCGCGAGATCCTCGCCCACGCCGATGTTCTTGAGGACGTAAGAGGGCTCGAGGCTCGCGGATGTGCAGGCCGAGCCGCTCGAGACGGCGAGCTCCTTCATGCCCATCATGAGCGACTCGCCCTCGACGAAGGCGAAGCTCACGTTCAGGTTGCCCGGAAGGTGCTCGGTGGGATGGCCGTTCAGGTAGACCTCGTCGAGATTGTCCTGGATGGCCTTCCAGAGCTTGTCGCGAAGGCCCTTGATGCGGGCCATCTCCGAGGGAAGGTTCTTCTGCGCGAGCTCTGCGGCCTTGCCGAAGCCCACGATGCCCGGGACGTTCAGCGTGCCGGAGCGCATTCCGCGCTCATGCCCGCCTCCGTGCATGATCGGGGCGAGGCGCACGCGCGGGTTCTTGCGGCGGACGTAGATCGCTCCGATGCCCTTCGGGCCGTACATCTTGTGCGCGGTGAAGGACATGATGTCGATACCCATCTTCTCCA
Organism: uncultured Bacteriovoracaceae bacterium; assembly: GCA_964478745.1. GTDB lineage: Bacteria > Bdellovibrionota > UBA1018 > UBA1018 > UBA1018 > CAYZKI01. Next base: position 2,361 of record CAYZKI010000227.1, on the reverse strand, counting down.
CGTCCATCGGGATCTTGCCGACGGCCTGCGCGGCATCCGTATGGAACAGGACGCCCTTCGCCTTGCAGGCTTTCGCGATCTCGGCGATCGGGTTGATCGTGCCGATCTCGTTGTTG
>CAYZKI010000227.1:0-2235 GCA_964478745.1 uncultured Bacteriovoracaceae bacterium | reverse complement strand
GATCGTCTTCGGAGTGATGGCGGCGGCGACCTTCTCGGCGGAGATCATCCCGTACTGATCGGGCACGAGGTAGGTGACCTGCACGCCCTTTCGCTCGAGCGCGTGGCAGGTGTCGAGGACCGCCTTGTGCTCGATCGTCGAGGTGATGATGTGGTTGCCCTTTTCGGCGTACATCTCGGCCGCGCCCTGGAGAGCGAGGTTGTTGCTCTCGGTCGCGCCGCTCGTGAAGACGATCTCCTTCTCGCTCGCGCCGATGAGGCTCGCGATCTGGGCGCGCGCCTTCTCGACGGCGGCCTCGGCGGTCCAGCCGTACTCGTGATTGCGGCTCGCGGCGTTGCCGAAAACGTCGGTGAAGTAAGGGAGCATCGCCTTCACGACCTCAGGGTCGGTCGGCGTGGTCGCATGGTTGTCGAGATAAACGGGTAGTTTCATATCAAGGCTCTTCTCCCAGGCCGGGACTTGCGTGCATGAAGTGAGAAAGCTCGACCGGAACGGCGATCGGGCCCGAGGCGAGCTCGGCCAGCCGGATACCGGAAAGGAAATGGAGAACGCGCGAGTTCAGGTTGCCCAGCATGTGCTGGATCTCGCACTTGCCGCGATACTCGCAGCAGGTATCGCCCGCGGAGCTCTCGGCCACGGGGCTTCCGGCGCAGGCCACCACCGACTGCGGGCCCTCCATCAGCTTCAGGAACTCGGCGAGCGTCACGTCGTGAAGCGAGCGCTGCAGGCGATAGCCGCCCCGCGCGCCCTGCGCGGACTGGATCAGGCCGGAATCCTTGAGACGCTGAAGAGTTTTCGCGGTGATCTCAAAAGGGAGACCATAGCTGTCCGCGATTTCGCGAGCGCTGGTGATTCCGTGTTCTTTACGGTCCATATGGCGGAGCGCCATCAGCCCGTACTCGGTGGTCCGGTTCAGTTTAATCATAAGAATCTGAAGGTCCGCTTCATGTACGATATTCAAAGTCGGAGTTCAATCGAATCTTGCCAACTTACCGACACCGACTCAGCTCTCCCGTCACTCAACGACCGGTCAGCCTTTCATATACGACTTCTATTATCGTATTTCAAACTTCTAAAATCAAGTTCGTTCAATTAAATCGATTTAGGCGTTCGCTCAATCCGAATCGAAGGATCCGGCTGGCCCGGTATGGCGATTGCTTTTTGGCAGGGGATGGCGCCTCAAACGACTTCTCCCAGCAGCATTCGGATGGGGATCGGGATCGCGGCCGGCTTGGCCATGACCCTCGTTCTCGGGGCCTCAGGAACCCTGGGCTATTCGTCCCTCCACTGGGAGATGGTCCTGGGCAGCCTGCTGACCCGGACGCAAGGGCCGGGGACCTGGATCCTGGGCCTGTTCCTTCACCTCGTAATGAGCGCGCTCATCGGCTCGCTCTACATCAAGGGGTTCCGGGCGATCCGCCGTGGCGGCTGGCCCGTAGGGGTGGCTTTCTCGCTTTTCCACTGGATCATCGGCGGGGGCTTCTTCCTGGGAATGCTCCCCTACTTCCATCCGCTGATTCCGGGGCTGCTTCCGCCGCCCGGGTATCTCGGCACGATGATGGGCCCGGGAGGGTTCGTGACCGTGCTCGCGGCGCACGTGGTTTTCGGCCTGGTGGTCGGGCTGCTCGATCGCCCGATTCCGGCGCAGCACGAGCTCAGGACGAGCGACGAGACCGAGGTCCGGCCGAGCATCCGCGAGGCCGCTTGAGCCTCAGGCCCGGACGCCCGCGATCGGCTCGCCCAGGCGGATCAGCGTCTCCATCCTGCGCGCGGTGTTGGCCAGCAGATCGTCGCTCGGTCTCCAGCGCCCCGGCTCGCCGATCAGGATGACGGTCGAGCCGCCGAACAGGAAGTAGCCTTTCTCTGCGCCCCGGCGGAACTCCTGGGTCTCCGGGAAAGTCTGCACGATCTTGCCGACGCAGAGGGCGCCGACCTCGACGTAGGCGAGCCTTCCGAAGTTCCTCGTATTGAGGATGCTCACGTAGCGCTCGTTGGTCTTGAGAATCGTGCTCTCGTACCGAAGCGCGAGCGGATTCACCGAATGAAGCTTGCCGTGGATCGGATACGCGAGCTCCGTCTCGCCGTCGTCGGGGTAATGATAGCGGTGGTAGTCGACCGGGCAAAGGCGCGCGATCATGAGCGGGCCTCCGTGGAACGGGCGCGCGCACTCGCTCCGGCCCAGGATGGCCTCAGCCGAAAGGTCCGTTCCCTTCACGGGGAAAGTCTGTCCCTCCT
>CAYZKI010000226.1:0-5634 GCA_964478745.1 uncultured Bacteriovoracaceae bacterium | reverse complement strand
GGCGAAAGCTCCCCGATCTCGTCGAGCAGGACCGTGCCCCCGTTGGCGCTTTCCAGCCGGCCGATTCTCTTCGTCGCGGCCCCGGTAAACGAGCCCCGCTCGTGCCCGAAGAGTTCGGACTCGAGGGTTCCCTCGTGAATCGATGCCAGGTTGATCGTCATGAAGGGTTTGTGGCGGCGCGGGCCGGACTCGTGGATGGATCGGGCGAGGCGCGTCTTTCCCGAGCCCGTCGGCCCCAGAAGCAGGACATTCGAGTCACTGCCCATGGCGATTTCAAGCGAACTTCTTCTTGGCGTGCATGCGACCTCAGAACTCATAGGTACTCCTTGTGGAGGCACCCCATGAGCAAGGTCGAGGCCGGTTTCCGCCGGCCGATCCGATGATCGGCCAAGTCGTCGATTTCACTCCGCTTGCGGGACACGTCCTGGTGGCCTGACTTCGTTCTCGCACGTATACTGTTGGCATTCGCCCACACCCGTGAAGGTCAGCGCCCACAGGAGCTCAGATGACCCGAATGCCCGTAGTGCTGATTTGTGATGACGATTCGACCTTCCACCTGTCCGTGAAGTACACGCTGAAGGGGAAGTTCGAGTGCCGCTCGGCCTACAACTCCGACGAGGCCCTGGTCGTGTTGCGCACCTCGAGCGTGGACGCCGTGCTGCTCGACGTCCAGATGCGCACCCCGAACGAAGGGCTCGACTCGCTTCCGCGCATCAGGGAGCTCGATCGCGATGTCGCGATCATCATGAGCAGCGCGCGGACGGACTTCGAGACGGTTCGCGCGGCGATGAAGCTCGGTGCGAACGATTACATCCCGAAGGACTTCGAGCCCGAGCATCTCCTGCACACCCTTTCCTCGGTGCTCGAACGGAAGACCCTGGCACTGCGGCTGGAGCAGAAGAACTTCGAGGCTTCGGTGATGCAGGGAAAGCACCCGCTCCTGGGCTCGAGCCGGGTCATGCAGGAGCTCCGGCGCACGATCGAGAAATTCCGGTCGAGCCCGGCCAATGTGCTCATCACCGGAGAGACGGGAACCGGTAAGGAAGCCGTGGCGCGAAATCTCCGGTCGACGCTGCACGACGGAACGCTGGTTCCTTTCGTCACGATCGACTCCTCCACGATCCTGAGCACCACCGCCGAGAGCATCCTCTTCGGCCATGAAAAGGGGGCCTTCACCGGCGCCGAGCGGATGAACAAGGGCATCTTCGAGGAAGCCGACGGAGGAATCGTTTACTTCGACGAGATCGGCAACATGCCGCTCGACATCCAGAGCAAGCTTCTTCGCGTCGTACAGGAGAAGGAGGTCGTGCGCCTCGGGTCCTCGCGCCCCATTCAGCTCGATTTCCGGGTCTTCTCGGCGACGAACAAGGATCTCGACGCGCTCTCCCGGTCCGGCCAGTTCAAGCCGGATCTGCTGCAGCGGCTGAACGTGCTGCCAATCCATGTCCCGCCCCTTCGGGAGCGCACCGAGGATATCCCGGAGCTTCTCGCGTTCTACGGCCGGGGAAAGAGATACTCCGAGGACGCGCTCGATGCCTTGAGGCGCTATCGCTGGCCCGGCAACGTCCGGGAGCTCGTGAACCTGGTCGCGTACGTGGGAGCGATGGCCGAAGGGGACGAGATCGACGTGGCCGACCTGCCCCCGGCGATCAGGGACTCAGGACGCGGCGAAGCCCGGAAAGAAGGCTCTTTCTACGATCAGGTCGCCGATTTCGAGAAGGCGTTGCTGGCGCGCGAGTACGCCGGGAACTCGTCCAACATCAGCCAGCTCGCCCTGAAGCTGGGGATGGACCGATCGCATCTTTATTCTAAGCTGCGGGAATACGGGATTCACGCTCCGAAGCGGTGACACCGGCTTCCCGCGCCTGCTTGACGTGGGCTTGCGCTTTTTCCTGTTCCTGCGCGAAGAGCATCGAACGGCATGCAAGGAGGACCTGGCCCGGCGAAACCCGTTTCATGCACTGGTTGTCCGCGCAGCTCGCCTTGAAGCCCGAGCCCCCCGTCCCGCAGGGGCTGCACGCCAGCGACGCCGAGACGATCCGCGCCTTTTCCGAGCGCGGACCCGCGAACTGCGCCGAATCGGGGCCGAAGATCGTGATGGAACGGGTGCCGGCCCACGCGGCGAGATGAGCCACGGCTCCGGCGCCGCTGACCGCGAGGTCGGCGTCGGAGATCAGCTGCAGCAGCTGACGCTCGTCCGTCTTTCCAGCGAGGTTGAGCACGCGGGCGTCGCTCCAGGCGACCTCAAGCTCGCGCGCCAGGAGCCTGCTGTCCTCGCTTGCACCCGTGAGAATCAGGTCGATCTGCGGATCCTTGAGAAGCTCGTGGCCCAGGACCTTCCAGTGTGCGAGCGGCCATGCCCGGAGGTCGTGCGCGCCCGTTCCGCCCGGTGCGATCACGATCGCCTTGCGGCCCGGGCGATGCGCGCCCAGCCGCGCGACATCTTCGAACCTCGCCGGCGGCGGGATCTCCGCCTGGCGCGGGGGCGAGAAGCCCAGTACTCCCGCGGTCCAAAGGATGTTCTCGATCAGGTGTCTTTCACGCGATGGCGAAACCAGGTGCGTGAACAGCCGGTCGCGGCCCGAGTCCGCGGAGATGAATCCCACCCGGGTAGGCGCGCCGCTCACGCGAGCCAGCAGCGCCGTGAACGCCGACTCGGCCTGGAGGTCGATGAACGCCTCGGGCCTGAAGCCACGGGACTCGCGGAATACCCTGCGGATGCTGCTCAGCCGGCCTGACAGCGTGTCCGATACTTCCCAGATCTCGTCGGCAAGGCCGCTCATGGCGAAGAGCCTCGCGCTCCTTCCATGGCAGACCACCGCGGTACGGACGGAGCTCGCCTTCATCAGCTTGAGAAGCGGAAGCGTGAGAATCGCGCGCGAGGCGCCGCCGAGCTGCGCGATCACCACGCGCTCGGGAAGACGGTCCTTCGGCACTCCCGCCAGGCTCTGCTTTTTCGGCGTCATCCGCGCCGCGATCCGCATCAAGAGCTCAGTCATCCGTACACTGATCGGCGCCAAACCCGGCGGACTCAGGAGGCAGAATCTGCCCCTCAGGACTTGTCAGGAAGCTGACGGCGTCCCCTCATGCCGCGCGAAACGAGCAGGTCGATCGCCCAGGGAGCGAAGCGGCTCAGGAAGACGGCGAGCTTTCCATGCGCCGTGATGACCACTTCCGCCTTGCGCCTGGCGATCCCGTCGGCGATCAGGCGCGCCGCCTTGCCGGTCGGCATGAGCAGCCAGCCCGGGCGCTGCGCCTCGGAGACCTCGACGCGCTTGCCCTCGTTGTTCACGCTGCGGATCTCGCTCTCGACGAACCCGGGGCTGACGAGCACCACCGAGACCTGCTTGCGAGCGAGCTCGAAGCGCAGCGCGCTCGCGAGCGCGCGCACGGCGAACTTGCTCATGGAATACGGCGCGGCTCCGGGCAGCGACACGTGGCCCGCCACGCTTCCGATGATCGCGAGCGTGCCTTTCGACTTAACGAGCGCGGGCGCCGATGCCTGAACGGTGCGGATGACGCCGAAGACGTTCGTTTCGAACTGCCTGCGGAAGTCGGCCATCGGGAGCTCCACGGCTTTTCCGACCACGCCGAATCCGGCGTTCGCGACGACGACGTCGATCCGGCCCAGCTCGCGCGTCGCTCTCTCGACGGCGGCCTCGAGGTCTCCGTCGCGGGTCACGTCGCAGGCGATCGCGAGGGCCCGGCGGCCCAGCTTGCGGATGTCGGCGGCGACCTCCTCGAGGCGGTCGGCCCTCCGCGCGGTGAGAACCAGGTCGGCTCCCTCGCTGGCGAACTGCCGGGCGAGGCCGGCCCCGATGCCCGACGAGGCCCCCGTGATCAGGACGACGCGGTCCTTGAACCTGTTCTTGGTGCTCAGCATAAGGTCACAGTTAGCAAAGTTTCGGCGTACAAGGTATGGAGACCTCAACTATGGAAACCTGCTGCCACGGGACGAAAGAAAGCCACCCTGTCATCGACCCGGTTTGCGGAATGACCGTCGATCCGGCCGATTCCCCCAGCCACGAGCACCAGGGGAAGAAGTACTACTTCTGCTGCGACGGCTGCAGGGATGCGTTCATCGAGGAACCCGAAACCTACCTGAAACCCAAGAAGCCCCTCACCGCGGAGGAGGCCACCCGCCTCTCGGCGATCGAGCACACCTGCCCGATGCATCCCGAGGTAAGGCAGATGGGACCGGGCACCTGCCCCATCTGCGGCATGGCTCTCGAGCCCACGCGGGTTTCCCTGAGCGACGGGCCGAATCCCGAGCTCGTGGACATGAGCCGCCGCTTCTACGTCTCTCTCCCGTTCAGCTCGGCGGTCTTCGTCCTTTCGATGGGCGAGATGTTCGGCCTGCGGGCCCCGGCGTGGGTGCAGGGGGTCCTGGCCAGCCCCGTCGTTCTCTGGGCCGGCTGGCCTCTGATCGAGCGCGGATGGCAGTCGTTCCGCAGCCGGAACCTGAACATGTTCGCGCTGATCCTGCTCGGGGTCGCGACCGCGTTCGTGTTCAGCTGGGTCGCCTTGTTCGTCCCGTCGCTCAGCCACGGGCATGGCTATTACTTCGAGGCCGCGGCCGTGATCGTTTCGCTCGTCCTGCTCGGCCAGGTTCTCGAGCTCAAAGCGCGCGAAAGAGCCGGCGACTCGATCCGCGCGCTCCTGATGCTCGCTCCCAAGAACGCGCGGCGCGTGCGCGCGGACGGCGTCGAGGAAGAGGTCGAGATCGCGAGCATTCATCGCGGGGATCGCATCCGGGTGCGCCCCGGGGAGAGCCTTCCCGTCGACGGGCGCGTGGTGGACGGTTCGAGCTCGGTCGACGAGTCCATGATGACCGGCGAGTCGATCCCGGTCCTGAAAGGAACGGGCGACGAGGTGTTCGCCGGCACGTTGAACGGCTCGGGCTCGTTCGTCTTCGAGGCCACCGGCGTGGGCTCGGAGACCCTGCTCGCGAAGATCGTCCAGAGCGTCGCGGACGCGCAGAGAAGCCGGGCCCCGATCCAGAGGCTCGCGGACGTGGTTTCGTCCTACTTCGTTCCTGCGGTGATCTCGATCGCGGTGCTTTCGGCGATCGCATGGGCGGCATGGGGCCCCGAGCCAGCGCTCTTGCGCGCGCTCACGCACGCCGTGGCCGTGCTGATCATCGCTTGCCCCTGCGCGCTGGGGCTGGCGACGCCGATGTCGGTGATGGTGGCGACCGGGCGAGGCGCACGCGAGGGCATCCTCGTCCGGAGCGCGGAAGCCCTCGAGACTTTCGAGAAGGTCAGGACGATCGCCTTCGACAAGACCGGAACCTTGACCGAGGGAAAGCCGCGGCTGAATTCGGTTCTCGCGTTTTCCTCGGTGAGCGAGAGCGAGCTGGTGCGCCTGGCTGCGGCCATGGAGCGGCAGAGCGAGCACCCTCTTGCGCGCGCGGTTCTCGATGCGGCTGAGGCCCGCGGTCTGATGTCTCAGCTTCCCCAGGTTTCCGGCTTCGAGTCGATCGCAGGCAAGGGCCTGCGTGGTTCGGTCAACGGAGAGGAGATCCTGCTGGGAAGCTGGAAGCATGTGTCGTCGAGCTCCTCCGTGCCGGCAGGAGCCGAAGAGCAGGTTCAGAAAGCTCTCAAAGCAGGTCAGACCTTGATCGCGCTCGCATAT
>CAYZKI010000225.1:466-5730 GCA_964478745.1 uncultured Bacteriovoracaceae bacterium | reverse complement strand
GGGCGGGCCTCATTGCCATGGCCGCGCAGAGCGGCGCCGTCGCGACGACCTTGAGCGGAAGCGTCACGAGGCAGGTGGTGAGAGAGGCGGCGTGCCCGGTACTGGTTTTCCGCCTGGAAACGAAACCGTAAGCTCCGAAGGAGCTCCAAGAAGGATCGCATGGCCTCGACCTCCAAACAGACTGGGAAGAAGACCGGACCGAAAATCTTGCTGGCGGATGACCTGGGAATGGACCGGGACCGCGAGAAGCGCTCCTACGCCGCGAGGCTGTGCGCGGGCCGGATTGCCCGGAGGCTCTCGGGCTCCGTCGACGTCGCGCACATCGAGGACATCTACCTTTACCCCGTCAAGAACCCGAAGTACGAGCCGCTGATCGAACAGTACTTCTCCCAGCAGAGGAAGGACCTCGAGCGCCTGACTTCGCAGATGGAAGCTCCCGCGCGGATGCTTTTCCTGAACGGCGACCCGGTCAAGAAGCTCGTGTCGATGACCGCCAAGGCCGGCGCCTACGAGATGCTCGTGCTCGGCACGCACGGAAGGAGCGGGATCTCCCGACTCATGCTCGGAAGCGTGGCTGAAGAGGTGATCCGAAACGCGCGCGTTCCCGTCATGACGGTCGGGCCCGGCGCCCAGGGCTCCCAGAACCTGCTTTCGCAGGAAAAGCTCACGATCCTGGTCCCGACGGCGCTGACCGCCAACAGCCACCGCGCCGAGGATTACGCGGCGAAGCTCGCGAAGAAGACGGGCGGCCGGGTGGTCCTGTTCCACAGCATGCACGACAGCCTCCACCCCGTCCTGCAGACGGCGTTCTCGGCTCCGCACGCCCCGCCGGCCATCGGCGAGATGCACGCCCAGATGAAGACGCAGGCGCAGAAAGGCCTCGCGAAGATCGCCGATCGCCTGAAGCGCCTGAAGATCGATACGACCGTCGAGCTCGATACGGGCACCAACTCGTCCGCCGACGCCGTGCTCGCCGCCATCGCCAAGCACTCGGCCGGGCTGGTCATCATGGGAACCCACGGCAGGTCCCTGCTTTCTTCCGCTTTCTTCGGAAGAACCGCCCGCGACGTGATCCTCGGGGCGCCGGTTCCGGTCGTCACGGTGCGCTCCTCGCAGAAATGAGGGGCCTGAGCTCGGCGGAAGCCGCGCAGAGGCTTCGCACCGTCGGCTACAACGAGATTCCAGAGACCCGCTCGCACGGGCTCCTTCGCACCGTCGGCAAGGTGGTGCGCGAGCCGATGCTCATCCTGCTCCTGGCCTGCGCGTTCATCTATCTTGCCATCGGCGAGCCGAAGGACGCCTCGGTACTCCTGTTCTCGGTGCTCATCGTGATCGGCATCACGCTCTACCAGGAGGGAAAATCGGAGCGCGCCATCGAGGCCCTCCGCGACCTCTCGAGCCCGCGCGCGCTGGTGATCCGCGACGGCGCCGAGACCCGCATCGCCGGAAGAGAAGTGGTTCCCGACGACCTGGTCATCCTGAACGAGGGCGATCGCGTCCCGGCGGACGCCGAGGTGACGGAGACGCGGCATCTCAAGGTCGATGAGTCGCTGCTCACGGGCGAGTCGCTTTCGGTGACCAAGGCCGCCGGCGACAGGATCTTCTCGGGAACGCTCGTGGTGGCGGGCTATGCCGTCGCGCGCGTCTTCGCTACGGGGGCCGCGACGCAGATGGGAAGGATCGGGCAGGCCCTCGGGCCGAAGGGCGCCGCCGAGGATCAGACGCTTCTTCAGCGCGAGATGGCCTCGCTGATCCGCGCGTTCGCGATCATGGGTCTCGGCGCGTCGATCCTGATCGCGGTGGTCTACGGGGTGACCCGGAACGACTGGCCGCAGGGGTTCCTGCTCGGCATCGCCGTCGCGATGTCGCTTCTGCCCGAAGAGTTCCCCGTCGTGATGACGATCTTCCTGGCGATGGGCGCCTGGAGGATCTCGAAGACGAACGTGCTCACCCGGCGGATGGCGGCGACCGAGAGCCTGGGCTCCATCACCACTCTCTGCGTCGACAAGACGGGAACGCTCACCCAGAACGTCATGGCCGTGCGGAGCGCGACGGACGACCGGACGCTCCGCCTTGGCAGGCTGGCGAGCCGGCCGGATCCTTTCGACCCGATGGAAAAGGCGATCCACAAGGCGGCGGAGGCCGCTCCGGGCGCGAAGCCCGAGCGGCTCGAGCTCGTGCGCGAGTACCCGCTCTCGCACGCGCTCCTGGCCATGACCTGCGCGTGGCGCGAGACCGCGACCGGATCGGGAGGCCCTTCGGCGCCCGGGCTCCTTGTCGCGTGCAAGGGCGCGCCCGAAGCCGTCCTGCGCCTGTGCAGGATCTCGCGCGAGGGCCGGCACGAGATCCTGGCGCGCGTCCAGGAGCTCGCGGGCCAGGGTCTGCGGGTCCTCGCCGTGGCTCACGGAACGGCCGCCGAAAGCGAGCTTCCCGAGGACGCCGCCGAGCTCGAGCTCGAGTACGCGGGGCTGATCGCGCTCGAGGATCCGATCCGTCCCGAGGTGCCGGGGGCGCTCGCCGAATGCTATCGGGCGGGAATCCGGGTCATCATGATGACCGGCGATTTCGCCGGCACGGCCCAGAGCATCGCCTCGCAGATCGGGCTGGAGAGCGAAGGGGGCATCATTACCGGCGAGGAGCTCAGGAACATGAGCGACCTCGAGCTCAAGGAGCGCGCGAGCCGCGCCAACATCTTCGCGCGCATGGTTCCCGAGCAGAAGCTCAGGGTGGTGAACGCTCTGAAGTCCTCCGGGCAGATCGTGGCCATGACCGGTGACGGCGTGAACGACGCCCCGAGCCTGAAGTGGGCGGATGTCGGGATCGCAATGGGCCGGAGGGGCACCGACGTGGCGCGCGAGGCGGCCTCGATCGTGCTGCTCGACGACAACTTCGCCTCGATCGTCGCGTCGATCCGCATGGGCAGGCGCGTTTTCGAGAATATCCGCAAGGCCGTGGCGTTCATCATCGCCGTTCACGTCCCGATCGCCGGGATGGCCATCCTCCCGGTGGTGCTCGGCTTGCCGCTCGTCCTCCTTCCGGCGCACATCGTCTTCCTGGAGCTCGTCATCGACCCGGCCTGCGCGCTGATTTTCGAGGCCGAGCCCGAGGAGCCGAACACCATGAGCAAGCCGCCCAGGAGCCTGGACAAGACGCTCTTCGGCTTCGGCGAGATCGCCCGCGACTCGGCCCAGGGCCTGTTCGCGCTGGTCTTCGTGTTCTCCTCTTACTGGATCGCCGGCCACTGGGAGCTCGGCCCCGAGACCGCCAGGACCGTGGGCTTCTGCTCGCTCGTGCTCTCGAACCTCGGCCTGATCCTGGTCAATCGCTCGAGGGCGAAGGGCTTCATCGAGCTCGTCCGCGCGCCGAACCAGGCTTTCTGGTGGATCTTCGCGGGCACGCTCGCGCTTCTCGGCCTGTCGGTCTACGTGCCGGGCATGCGGGAGCTGTTCGGGTTCGCGCCGCTCGGCGCGCAGGCCTGGGGCATCTGCTTGGCTGCCGCCACGCTCACGGTGCTCGGCTCAAGATACGCGGCAGGTGCCGGGCTCCGAGCCCGGTAAGCAGCGGATCTCGTTCTCGAGCCTCGCGCCCTGCTCGAAGGCCGTGATGTTCCCGAGCGTCGTCTCGGCGATGTTGTGAAGCGCTTCCTTCGTCAGGAACGCCTGATGCGAGGTGATCAGGACGTTGGGGAAGGTGAGCAGGCGGGCGAGCACGTCGTCCTGGAGCACCTGCCCCGAAAGATCGCGGAAGAACACCCGCTCCTCTTCCTCGTAGACGTCCAGTCCGGCCGCGCCGACGTGGCCGGACTTCAGCGCCGCGACGAGCGCCTGCGTCTCGATCAGCGCGCCGCGGCCCGTGTTGATGAGCATGACCCCGGTCTTCATGGACTCGAGCGCCTTCGCGTCGATGAGGTGGCGCGTTTCCGGCGTGAGCGGGATGTGCAGCGAGACGATATCCGAGCTCCGGTAGATCTCCTCGAGGCCGGCGTAGCTCAGGCCGGGAAGTACCTCGAGCTCGGGGTCCGGGTGGAGGTCGAACGCGAGTACCCGACAGCCGAAGCCGAGCATGATGCGGCAAAACGCCGCGCCGATGCGGCCGGTGCCGATCACGCCGACGGTCTTGCCGTGGAGATCGAAGCCCACGAGGCCGTCGAGCGAGAAGTTGAGCTCGCGCACGCGCGAGGCGGCGCGGTGGATCTTGCGGTTGAGCGCCAGGATCAGGCAAACGGCGTGCTCGGCGACGGAGTAGGGCGAGTAGGCGGGAACGCGCACGACGCGGATGCCCAGGCTCACCGCGGCCTCGAGATCCACGTGGTTGAAGCCCGCGGTGCGAAGGGCCACGAGCTTGACGCCGCCCTCCTTGAGGATCCGAAGGCTCTCCGCGTTCAAGCGGTCGTTGGCGAAGCAGCAGACGGCGGGGAATCCCCGAGCAAGGAGCGCGGTCTCGGGCGTGAGCCTCGGCTCGAGGAACCGGAGCTCGTGCCCGTGCGCCTGATTGGCGGCGGTCAGCGGTTCGCGCTCGAAGGCATGGGTGTCGAAAACGGCGACTTTCATGAGGGTATATCTCGTTGAAATGGGACCGAAACGCCAGCCTTTGCTAAGCTGAAGGGGATGAAAGCCAAACTCCGTTTCCTGGGCGGGGCCGGCACCGTGACCGGCTCGAAGTTCCTTCTCGAGGTGGGAAGCCAGAAGCTCCTGGTGGATTGCGGGCTGTTCCAGGGCCTGAAAGACCTGCGCCTCAGGAACTGGGCGCCCTTCCCGATCCCTCCGCGCGAGATCGACGCGGTTCTTCTCACGCATGCGCACCTCGATCACTGCGGGTATCTTCCGCTCCTGGCGCGCAACGGGTTCACCGGGAAGATCCACGCCACTCCTCCCACCCGCGACCTCAGCCGCGTGATCCTCGCGGACAGCGCGCGCATCCAGGAAGAGGACGCCGAGCGCGCGAACGAGGGCGGCTACTCGAAGCACGCGCCCGCGCTCCCGCTGTACACGGTAAGCGACGCGCATCGGGCCATGGGCCTGTTCTCCGAGGTGGCCACGAACGAGTGGATCGAGGTCGGCGAAGGGATCTCCGCGCGCTTCTCGAACAGCGGCCACATCCTCGGGTCCTCGCTCATCGAGATCCGGACGGGCTCGTTCACGATCGCGTTCACCGGCGACATCGGGCGCACGGAGCCGCTCGTCCTTCATCCGCCCGCGCCGATCCGCGAGGCCGACTACGTCGTGGTCGAGTCGACGTACGGAGACCGCCTCCACTCGCCGCTC
>CAYZKI010000225.1:0-456 GCA_964478745.1 uncultured Bacteriovoracaceae bacterium | reverse complement strand
TGCCGCTCAAGACGCTCGCCAAGGTGGTCAACGACACCTGGGACCGCAAGGGCCACCTGCTCATCCCCGCGTTCGCGGTCGGAAGGACCCAGGACATCCTGTTCCTGCTCTCCACCCTCAAGCGGCAGAGCCAGATCCCGGAGATCCCGATCTTCCTCGACAGCCCCATGGGCATCAACGCGACCGAGATCTTCGCGGATTATCCCGAGTGGCACCGGCTGTCGCGCGAGGAGGTCGATCACCTTTGCGCCTCGGTCACGCTCGTGAAGAGCCAGCAGCAGAGCAACGAGCTTCTGGCGCGCAAGGAGATGTCGATCGTGATCGCCGGAAGCGGCATGCTGACGGGCGGGCGCATCCTCACGCACCTGACCCGGCGGCTGCCCGACGAGCGGAACACCGTCGTGCTCGTCGGGTACCAGCCGCACTCGACCCGCGGGAGCCTGCTCGCCTCGGGCG
>CAYZKI010000224.1:4606-5764 GCA_964478745.1 uncultured Bacteriovoracaceae bacterium | reverse complement strand
CGTTGCCCCAGTAAGTCTCCGTCTGAGGATGCACGAGCGGGTCGCCGTAGACCTCGGAGGTCGAAGCGAGCATCAGGCGCGCGCCGTACTTCACAGCGAGATCGACGGCATGGATCGTCCCGATGGAATCGACCTTGAGGATCTCGAGCGGGATCTTCTCGAAATCGATGGGGCTCGCCGGGCAGGCGAAGTGGAACACCCCGAACAGCCCGTCGCGCTGGAGGAGCGGCCATTGGTCCGTGCGAAAGGCATCGCAGACATCGGCCTCGACCAGGCGGAAGTCCTCGTGGTCGCGGGCCTCGTCGAGGTTGCGGACCTGGCCGGTCACGAAGTTGTCGACGGCGGTGACCGAGTAGCCCCGGACGAGAAGCGCCTCGCACAGATGCGATCCGATGAAGCCGCCGCCGCCCGTGACGAGGATATGCTTCTTCTTGCGCGCCTGAGCCTGGGCCATGACTAGATCCCTAGCACGCGGCGATAGATCCGGTCCATATGCTCGCCCAGCCGTTCCACCGAGAAACGCTCGAGAATGGCCGCTCGAGCGGCGTCATCCGGCCGCGCGAGCCCGCCGCGCATCGCCTCGGCCATGGCTCCCGCCCAGCCTTCGCGATCTCTCGCATGCAGGAATCGAACGCTCGATCGGGGAACGTCCCGCAGGCCCTCGCGGTGAGGCGGGATGTCGGAGGAGAGCACGGGCACGCCCGCGGCGATCGCCTCGACCGGGGGCAGGCCGAAGCCCTCGTAGAGCGACGGGAAGACCACCGCGCCCGCGCCGTGCACGAGCGCCCGCGAGTCCTCGTCGCTGACCGGGCCCATGGCCGTCACACCGGGCTGGTCGGCGAGCTCGGGCGCTTCCGAAAGCCTCAGGCTCAGGAGAAGCGGCCAGAGCTTCTCTCCCGCGCGCACGCTCTTCCTGTAGTCCGCGTAAGCTCCGACCAGGAACGGGATGTTCTTGTGGGGCTTCGGGTTCGAGAGACAGAGGAAGTAGCGTCCCGGCTCGACCCCGAAGCTCGCGATCCGCGGCGCGAGGTCGGCGGGAGCCTCGGAGTAGGCGGAATCGAGCGCGTTGTAGACCACCTCGATCTCGTTCTTCGAGACACCAGTCCAGGCCACGAGCTCGTCGCGCGAGAACTCGGATACCGTGAGTTTCGCCCGGGC
>CAYZKI010000224.1:0-4596 GCA_964478745.1 uncultured Bacteriovoracaceae bacterium | reverse complement strand
TAGTAGAAGCGCTCGGCGGCGCCCCCGAACTTGAGGTGGTTCAGGTCGTGGACGGTGCTGATCGCCGGGCACGGGCAGTAGGGAAGGCTCGAGAAGGTCGGACTGTGGAAGAGGCCGGCCTTCTCGCTCATGAGGATGCGCGGGATCTCGACGAGCTCCTTCGGAGAGAGGAAGCGCGAGCTCGCGACGATGCTCGCGAAGTCGCGGAAGGCCGCGTGCGGCGTATCGGGCGCGACGATGAATACCGGCTCGTAGGGAAGGCCGCTCCGCCGTTTCGAGAGGCCCGCCGCAAGCCGACTCACGTAGCGGCCGAACCCGTGCGGGGTCGGGCCCACCATGCGCGCGTCGATAAGCACGCGAGGCAACGCCCTGCCCTTAGGAGGCATCGGCGGCCCCGGTCTTCTTGAGCGCGACTCCCGCGAGCGCCCACGCGCATGCCCAGGCCATCTGGTGCTCCACCTTTCCTTCCCAGAAGTTCACCTGGGTCAGTCCGTTCAGGTGGAAGACGATCCACGCGCAGACCCAGCCGTGGCCCAGGCCGAGCGAGCCGCCCGAGCGCCACGCGATCGCGAACACGATCGCGCACCAGAGGATCCACGGCAGCGTCCCGGCGATCCCGGTGCCGCCGATCATGTGCAGGAGATTATTGTGCGCGTGGCCCCCGAAGGTCACCTCGTTCGGGTACTGCCTCTGAACGTAAGCGCCCCCCAGGCCGTTGTTCTGCATGAAGCCCGTGCCCGTCAGCGGGCGCATCTTGAAAAGCTCGATGTTCGCGACCCACAGCCTCTGGCGTTCGGTGATGTTGATGCCGCCGATGAAGCGCTTCTGCGCGATCGGATGCTGGGAGACGGCCACCCCGAGCAGGATGAAGCCGATCGTCGCGCCGACGCGGGCTCTCGGCGACAGGGAGAGCACGAGCCAGGCCAGGAAGCCCAGAGGCAGCGCGACCCAGAGCATGCGGGAGAAGCCGAGAAGGAGGCACGCGCTTCCGAGAAGGACCGTCGCGCCGAAGAGAACGCGGGTCCGACGCCTCAGACCGCCGTCGAAGGCGAGGTCGAGGGCGACGAAGAGCGGGAAGATGAAGATGCTGGCCGCCGAAAGATGATGCCCCAGGAAAGCCGTCGCGTGGAAGCGCTCCGGAAACTCGGGAATGACCTGCGGCCTCGGCCAGCCCGTATAGTGCTGGATCACGCCCACCACGGACATGACCGCGAGGGTGCCGATCCAGATGAAGAGCGTTTTCCGCCGATCGCGCTCGCCCAGCCTGACGAAGCCCGCCGCGAGCGGGATCGGCCAGAAGAGATACCAGGACTTGAGCATCATGCGCGCGAACTCGAGGTCCTGCGGCTCGCCGATCACGATCGGCGATAGCCCCTGGACCGTGAGAGTGACGGCGAGGGCGGCGGTCAGCGCGAGCGACACCCGGAAGTAAGCCCGGGTCTCGACGTTCGCCCAGAGCCTCGCGTGATCGCTCCTCAATCCGCTCCAGCCTCCCGGCCAGAGCAGGGCCATCGCCGCGATCAGAGCCACGGCGCTGATGCTCATGGTGGCCTGCGAGCCCAGGATGAACACGGCATAGAGCCAGAATGCCCAGGTGAAAAGACGATCTCTCATCGCTTTGGCCTCCCGAGCCGCGCGCGCCCCGCCCGCGCGAAGCGGCAGACGGGAAGAAGCTCGCACTTCTCGCAGATCTCCGGCCTGTATTTCTTCCGGCAGAGGCTCAGGATGCCCAGTCGGGAGATCGCGAAATCGAAACGCGTGGGATCCGCGCCGTCGACGGCGCGCAGGCTGTCGGTCGACTCGACCGCAGCTAGCCAGTTCACGCTCTTTCTCCGGGTCAGCCCGATATACCTACCGATCCGGCCGGTGTGCGTGTCGAGCGGGAGCACGAGCTGGGAAGGCCGGAGCCATCGCCCCTCCGGAAACGTCGAGGCGAGCGGGCTTTCCTTCCCCCACAGGCCCGGATCCAACCGGTCGCTCCTTCCCATCCAGCGCAGGAACATGCACCAGCGCTTGCAGCAGCTCCCCTGCTCCGGGGCGGTCAGGAGATAGGAGAACGAAGTCTTGAGAGTCTTCGCGCCGGCCCACGCCCTCCAGTCGGCGATGAACGAGTTGAGCGCCGACTCGACGGTCGGGGACTCCGGTTCGAGGTGAGAAAGGAAATGCGCTCCAACGCTTCCGTACCTGGCCTGACTCCGGCCCGCGAGCTTGAGAAGCCAAAGCAGGTCCTCGCCCCGGTTGAAGCGGTGAACGTAGCCGCGAAAAAGTTCCCTTCCCGAGCTCCATCCGGAGGGCTCGCTCAATGAGCGGGCGAATCGGGCAGCTCCGATGCCCGGGCGGTCGATTCGCAGGAGCGCGTCGCTGACCGAAGCGCGGATCTGTTTCACGTTCCCGTAAGCCAGAAGAGCGGCGACGAGCGCGACGATCTCCTGATCGAGGGGATCGGCGTAGCGGTGAACGAACTCCAACGGATCCGATCGGAGGAACTCCGCCCGATGATAGCGGTCCGAAAGCTGATTCAGGAACTCGCCAAGCCCTGCGCTCATGAAGCCGGAAATATACTGCAGTGCATGCTCGAAGGTCACGTGCTAAGCATGAAACCGTGGCCTTCCATCGGAACCTAGTCCTGGCGCTGGTCTGCACCCAGCTCGGTCTGGCGCAAGCCGCTGAGACTCCCCGCGTCGCGCCCAGTCCGGAGGCCTCGCCCCGGGACAGATACCAGCGGGAGATCCGCGAAATCCCGAAGCGCCCGTCGGCTCCCCCCTTTCTCCAGACCGAAGGACCGTCCGAGATCTTCAAGTGCGAGCGGGTCATGATTTATCGAGGCAAGCCGCTCAGCTGCGATTCCTACATGCGTCAGGACGCGGAGCGGCTGCGGCCCATCCTCTCGTCGGTGCCCCCCGCGATCAACGAGCTCAACCTCTACCAGGCCAATCGCCGCAAGGTGACCACGCTTGCCTATGTCGCGTCCGCAGGGCTGGTTCTCGCGCTGGCGAGCCGCCTGATTCCCCAGAGCCCCGAAGGCACTCTCGTTTCGGCCCGCGACGTGACCCTGATCGGCGGGCTCGGGGTCGCCGGAGGAAGCCTGCTCTACGGCCTGAGCTTCCTCAGGACGAATGAAACGCACCTGGGGAACGCTGTTGAGTACTATAATCGGGCACACCCGAGGGACCCGATCGAGCTCCAGTTTAGCACTGGCATTACCTTCTGAGATTTCTTAAGCTCCGTTCCCAAGGAACACCCAGCAGATGCCAAAGCGACGGGATATTCGCAAAATCCTCCTGATCGGCAGCGGCCCGATCGTCATCGGACAAGCGTGTGAATTCGATTACTCCGGAACCCAGGCGCTCAAGGCGCTGCGCGAAGAGGGCTTCGAAGTCGTCCTGGTGAACTCGAACCCCGCGACCATCATGACGGATCCGGAGCTTTCGCACCGGGTTTACGTCGAGCCGCTTACGCCCGAGTTCGTCGAGCGCGTGATCGCCCAGGAAAAGCCCGATGCCCTGCTGCCGACGATGGGCGGCCAGACGGCGCTCAACCTGACCATGGAGCTGCACCGCCGCGGGGTGCTCGCGAAGCATGGAGTCGAGCTGCTCGGCGCGACGCCGGACGCGATCGACAAAGCCGAGGACCGCGAGCGTTTCAAAGCCACGATGAACGAGATCGGCGTCGACTCGGCCCGGAGCTCGATGGCCAAGAGCATGGCCGACGCCGACAGGATCATCCGCGAGATCGGCCTGCCGCTGATCCTGCGCCCGTCCTTCACCCTGGGCGGCGAAGGCGGGGGCACCGCCCACACCGAGGAGGACTTCCGCGCGAAGCTCAAGAAGGCGCTCGACGCTTCCCCGACGGGCGAATGCCTCGTCGAGGAAAGCCTGCTGGGCTGGAAAGAGTACGAGCTCGAGGTCGTCCGCGACAAGAACGACAACGTCGTCATCATCTGCTCGATCGAGAACTTCGACCCGATGGGCGTGCACACCGGCGACAGCATCACGGTCGCGCCCGCGCTGACGCTGACCGACCGCGAGTACCAGAACCTCCGCGACCAGTCGATCCGGATCATCCGCGCGATCGGCGTCGAAACCGGCGGCTCCAACATCCAGTTCGCCGTGAATCCCAAGAACGGCCGCATCATCGTCATCGAGATGAACCCGCGCGTGTCGCGCTCGAGCGCGCTCGCGTCCAAGGCCACGGGCTTCCCGATCGCGCGCGTCGCCGCGAAGCTGGCCGTGGGCTACACGCTCGATGAGCTCACGAACGACATCACGGGCACCACGCCCTGCTCGTTCGAGCCGAGCATCGACTACGTCGTCACGAAGATTCCCCGCTTCGACTTCGAGAAGTTCCGCCCGACCGAGCCGATCCTCACCACGCAGATGAAATCCGTGGGCGAGGTGATGGCCATCGGCCACACCTTCGAGGAGTCGCTCGGAAAGGCCCTCGCCGGCCTCGAGGCCGACACCGCCTGGCTGAGCCCGCTGGCGTCGCAGAAGAACATCCCGCCCGCGCCGGAAGGGCACAAGGGGCCGATCCGCTGGGACCTGATCGAGAAGCCCAGCAGCAAGCGCATCTGGGCCGTGGCCGACGCCATCCGCG
>CAYZKI010000223.1:0-5792 GCA_964478745.1 uncultured Bacteriovoracaceae bacterium | reverse complement strand
CCCTATGGCCGCGGCGGCTTCGTTTCCGCCAAGGAGTTCCGCTCGGTGAAGACGGCGGACGTCGTCGCGTGGCACAAGAAGCACGTGACGCCCAAGAACAGCGTGCTCATGGTCGTGGGGCGCGTGAACCGGCCCGAGTTCAGGAAGAAGATCGACGCGGTTTTCGGAGGATGGCAGGGCGAGGCGCCGGCCCGCGAGGCGCGCAAGTTCTCCGACTCGCGCCTCGGCGCCGTGAGGCCGGGCACGATCGTCGTCGTGGACCGCCCGAGCCTCAACCAGGCTCACGTGCGGATCGGGTTCCGCGCTCCGCTGATCAACGCCCCGGACCACTACGCGCTCGTCGTCGGGAACGCCCTGCTCGGCGAGTATTTCCACAGCCGGCTGAACACGCTGATCCGCGACAAGCTCGGCCTGACCTACGGGATCGGAAGCTCGTTCTCCTACAACAAGGAGCTCGCGGTGTTCTCGGTCGGCGCGGCCACCCGCAACGAGTCCGTAGGCGCGCTCATCAAGAGCACGCTCGGAGTGCTGAAAGAGACGCGCAAGGGCCCGATCGACGATGCGGAAGTGAACATGGCCAAGGAATACCTCATGGGGAGCTTCCCGCTGTCCACGTCGACTCTCGGCGCGGTCGCCTCCCGCTGGCTCGCGGGCTACGTCTTCGACCTCGGGCCGGGCTACCTGAACGAGTTCGTGCCGAAGGTCGCCACGACGAGGCGGGAAGAGGTCATGGCGGCGCTCGCCAGGCATCTGAAGGTCGACGAGGCCACGATCGTGGTCGCGGGCGACTCGAAGGCGATCGAAGGCGGCCTGAAAGCGGCGGGCTTCGGCTCGATCAGGCGGGTTTCAGCGGCCGATCTGTTCTGAAGACGACGTCCTCGCCCGTGGCGCAGCTTCCGTCGAAGTGCGCCCCGGCCTCGATCCTCACCGAGGGGGCGCGGATATCGCCGATCACGCGGCCGGTCTGGGAGACGACCACCTTGCCGGTGGCCCGAACGCGGCCGCGGACGAACCCGTCGATCCAGATCGTGTCGCCGTCGATGTTGCCTTCGGTCACGGAGGTCTCGGCCAGGATGATCGTGCTGCCGGGCCTTCCGCTCACCTCTCCGATCAGCTCGCCGTGAACGCGCGAGATCGCTTCGAGGACGATCTTGCCTTCGAGGCGCGTCCCTTCGCTCACGATATTGATCGACGACTCGATGATCTGCGGGATCGTGGCGTCGTGGCGGCCGCGGCTCCGCTGCGCCGGCGCGGCTCCGCGAGCGGCTTCGCCATTCTCTCTGGAGGGCTCATGCGTCCTGTCAGCCATCTCAGGGTCCTCCCGGTTCGCCGGCCGAGCCGCCCGGGGCCGCCGGAGCGGCCTCTGGAGCGGCCGGAGCCGCAGGCGCTGCCGGCGCGTTGCTCTCGGTGCTCGCGGCGGCTTTCGGCGCGGGCGCAGCCCTCGCGGCGGGCTTGGCCGGAGCCTTCGTCACGGGAGCGTCGATGCGGTCGTAGATCAGAACCTGTCCGGACTGGCTCAGCAGAAGCACCTCGACGGTCTTGATCGAGCTTTCGGACGCGACGGCGGGGAAGTCGGCGCGTACCTCGCGGTAGCGCCCGACGGAGAAGTACTCTCCCCGGTCGGGGTTCAGCAACGCGGGGCTGCCTGCCGCGCCCACGGCGCCCTCCGGGTACGCGACCACGGTGTCCGGCCCGCGCCCGAGGATCAGGATGCGGCCCTGCTGGCTTCCGCCGTCCGCGCGAACGTACTGGATCGCGAAGCCCACGCGCAGCTTCTTCCCGACCCACTGGAGCTTGGGATTGTGGATCCGGATCGCCAGCGCGGAGGGGTCCGCGGGGGGCGGTTGGATTTCCGCTGGAAGCGCCGTGAAGAGCAGCTGGGAGCTCGAGGAAATCGGAAGGGGAAGGAGGTTCCGAAGAGGGCCGGAGCTCGCGGCGGTCTCGGGAGCCGAGTCGGCGCCCGGGGCCTGCGTGCCCGTGCCTCCCGTGGGGGCGGCCGGAGCCTGGCCGAGCTGCGCCGGATCGGCGGGCAGGGGCGAAACCGGCGTCGCCGGCAGCGGCGGGACCTGGGCGGCCCGGACTTCGAGCGCCTGGTAGGCCGAGCGCAGGGTATCGAGCTCCCGCTCCAGGTCCTCGACCCGGCCCGTGTCCGAGCGCTCGGCGACGCGATAATACTTCACCGCCAAAATAGTGGCGCCCGTGGCGAGAATCACGAGCGAGGAGATCACCACTCCGAAGCGGGTGATCCAGCTGAGCGGGATCTGGAAGCTTCGTGCGACCAGATTCTCCTTGAAAACCAATACGGTGAGCCGAGGAGTGAGGGGTGCTTCCTGCATCACCTCCTAGTCTAGCGTATCGCGCGAGAGCCTCGAAAGCTTTTTGCCGCGGGCAGGAGAGCTAGCCCCTCCGCTTTTCTAATGATTTCAGCTGCGTTCGCCGATCAGTCGCTGAGATGAAGATTCTCATCCTGAATCCTCATGTCGACGCGCAGCATAAGCTTGTCAAAGCGCTGCAGAATTCCGGGGTAGCGGTGCTGCTCACCCCGAACGTCGAACAGGCAGCGCAGGTGCTGCAATTTCACGGGTCCACGGTGGATCTCGCGCTCGTGCATCGCGAAGGCGGCGCCGGGCTCGCGATGGATTACGGCCTGAGCCTGCTGTTCAAGCTGAAGGCTGACGCCTCGCAGGCGGATCTTCCGGTGCTCGTTACCTCCGAGCAGTGGAACGATCCCGAGTTCCTGAATCACCAGCAGACGCCGCTCGGCGCGAACGCCTACATCCACTGGCCTTGCGATGAATCGGAGATCCTTTCGCTGATCTCGCGGATCACCGGAAGCAAGCTCGCTCCGGGCGAGGCTTCGATCACTCCGCTGCGCCCGCACCCGGGCGAGTCGGCCGAGGCCGCGGCGCTTCCGCAGGATCCCGTATTCGAGATGCCCGCGCCGATGGCGGCTTCCGCCCCCGCGCAGGTCGAGGACGCCGCGGGCATCTTCGGCATGAACGAGGGAAGCGGCGGCATCCAGCTCGAGGCCCCGGAGGACGCGGGCGCTTCCGCGCGGCCGAGCGCCGCTCCCGTGATCATCGAGCCTCCGGCGGAGGCTTCCGCGCAGGCTCCCATCGCCGTTCCTCCGTCTCCGACGAAAGCCATCCCGGTGCCGCCTCCGTTCCGCGGAAACACACAGATGTTCCAGGCCCCCGCGCCGGCGCCGACGCTCGCACCGCCGCCGACCCTGGCCGCGCCGAGCGCTCCCACCGACATGGGAGAGCTCGCGTTCGCGCTCACCCCTCCTCCTTCGGAAGAGGCCGCGCCTTCCACCGCGTTCGAGCTTCCCGCCGAGCTGCCTTCGCAGGTTTCCATCGTGAAGGAGCTGACGAACCACGATCACGAGCCGAAGCTCGAGCTTCCGGAGCCTTCGCTTGCGCCGCCGGACGCGGAAGTGCCCGCCGACGAGCCGAAGCTCGAGTTCGCGCCCCCGCCCGCGGCTTCCGAGGCGAGCGGCACGAGGTACCACCTTCCGACCGTCCAGACGCCGATGCCGGAAAACTCGGATCCGTCGCTCGATATGGGCTCCGCCCAGGACGAAGCCGCGCTCGCGCAGGAGCTCCCGTACCTTTTCGGGAGCAAGAATGACCCGACCCGGCAGGTTCCGGGAGCGGGGCAGCCCGGCGCGCTTCCGTCGGGCCTTCCCGGTTACAGCTTCGCTCATCCCGTCGGCGACGCCGTCGTTCCGGGCGGCGCGGCCCAGTCTCCGGACGTGGAGACGCTGAAGAAGTACCTGATGCTTCGCGAGCAAGACGTCGCGGCCCTTTCCGCGCAGCTGCGCTCGGCCCAGCAGCGGATCGCCGCGCAGGAGAGCCAGCTCGCCACCGAGCAGGCCCGCAACGCCGAGCTCACGGCGATGGCGAGCGACCAGAAGCGCCGGATCGAATCTTTCGAGACCGAGAAGGCCATGGCCGTCGAAAGCGTCCAGGCCGAGATGAACGAGCTCAAGTTCCAGGCGCGCGCCAAGACCGACAAGGCGCGCCTGCTGGAGATCCAGGTCCGCGCCGCCACCGAAGAGATGGAGAAGCTCAAGGAGCGCGTGCGGTCGGACATCCGCAAGATCCGCATCCGGGAGAAGGAGCTCGAGAACCGCCTCGAGATCATGCGCAAGGACTCGGAGGTGCTCATCTCGACCCGCGAGACGCGCATCATCGAGCTCAAGCGCAAGCTGGACCTCATGGAGTTCAACATGGACCTGCTCCAGAACCAGCTGGCGCGCGAGAAGGACAGCGTCTCCGAGCTCAAGAAGCGCCTGACCAAGGCGGCTCAGGTGGTCCGGGTCGCCGGCGGCCTGCTTGGCTCCTCGGCCGGCGAGGTCCTGGAAGAGATCTCGGGCGGCCTCGAAGGCGTGGGCACGAAGGATAGCGACACGAAGACCCGCGCGTCGTAAACTGTTGGTCGAAGACCCGATTCGTTATGCCGGCATCGAGCAAACCACCCAAACCGCCGCAGCAGAACACGCCTCAGGCGGTCGCGCCCCAGCTGGCGTCGGCCGTGACGGGCTCGACCGCGCGCGCGCCCGCGTACCACGTGCTCCTGATCGAGGAGAACCACGAGCAAAGCGAGCTCTATTCGGAGCTGATCCGGGAAGTGGCCGAGTGCAAGGTCGACGTGATGAGCCAGGTGGAGGGAAACTTCAACTGGGTGGCCCAGTCAAACTACCATCTGGTGGTGATCGACGCGTCGGCCTCGACACGCGAGGCGACTCCCGCCAGATCCCTGACCTCGGGCGCGGCGCTCAGGCTGGTCGAGCAGATCAAGCGAATGAGCCCGTTCACGAGCGTGATCATCATGTCGGAGCACGCCACGGTGGAGCACGCCGTCGCCGCGATCCGCATGGGCGCGGAGGACTATCTGAAGAAGCCCTTCAATCTGGAGGCGTTCCAGCTCGCCGTGAAGCGCGGCCTCGACCGCAAGGCCATCTTCGAGCGCGAGACGTCGGCGTCGAGCTTCCTGAACCTGATCAACGCCTGCCAGATGATCTCCTCGACGATGGACCAGCAGCGCATCTTCGAGATCGTGCAGAGCTACCTCTGCCGCGAGGTGAAGTCCGATCATGCGGCGATCTACTGCCTGCAGAAGGACGATCCGATCCGGGTCGACGAGGGCGCGCACGCGAAACAGCAGGACCGCGCCATGAACGAGGTGCTCAGCATCGCGCTTCACGCGTCGAACCCGCTCAAGCACATGGAGGAGAACCGCGAGGACTTCCGCTTCGTCGAGCGCGGGCAGCTCACGCCGGGGCTCTTCATCCTGCGCTTCCGCTGCGCTGGCCAGACCGACTACTTCGCCGTCTGCCTCTCGCCCGAGCCGATGACCGATCGCGCCGCCTTCGAGGAGCGCATGCGCATGCTGCGGGCCCAGATCGAGATGACGGGCAAGAACATCGAGCAGTACCAGGGCGTCCAGCACCTCGTGTACGTCGACGACGCGACCGGTCTCTACAATACGCGCTATCTGAACAACATCCTCGACCGCGAGATCGCCATCGCCACGCAGAACAAGCGCTCGTTCGCGATCCTTTTCATCGACGCGGACAAGTTCAAGTCGGTGAACGACGGGCACGGGCACCTGGTGGGAACCAAGCTCCTCCATGAGCTCGGGCACGTGCTGAAGAAGCTCACGCGCGACACGGATACCGTGTTCCGCTACGGGGGCGACGAGTTCGTCGCGGTTCTCTCGCCGTGCGACCTGCCGACCGCGAAACTCGTGGCCGAGCGCATCCGCGTGGCCGTCGAGCAGCGCAAGTT
>CAYZKI010000222.1:0-5818 GCA_964478745.1 uncultured Bacteriovoracaceae bacterium | reverse complement strand
TCACGATCTCGGGCTTGTCGTTCACGCCCTTGAGCAGAACCATCTGGTTGTTGATCACGCAGCCCGCGTCGGCGAGCTTCGCGCAGGCGTCGAACGCCTCTTTCGTGCACTCCTTCGGGTGGTTGAAGTGGGTGTGGATGAACACCGGATGGTACTTGCGCAGCATCTGCGCGAAGCTGTCAGTGATGCGCTGAGGGAGCGTCACCAGGTTTCGCGTCCCGATGCGGAAAACCTGGATGTGCTCCATCGCGCGCAGGCGCGACAGGATGTACTCGAGCCGGTCGTCGGAATTCGAGAGCGGGTCGCCGCCCGAGATCACGACGTCGCGGATCTCCGGATGCTCGCTGATGTACTTGAGGCCCACCTCGAGCTGCGCGTTCGCGGCGGAAGACGACGGGTCCGACACCTTGCGCTTGCGCGTGCAGTGGCGGCAATACACCGGGCAGTTGTGGGTCGTGTAGAACAGGACGCGGTCGGGATACCGATGGGTCAGGCCCGGGACCGGCATGTCCTTCTCTTCGCCGAGCGGATCCTCGAGATCCGTCGGCATGATGTTGAGCTCGCCCGCCTTCGGAACCGACTGCAGGCGGATCGGGCAATAAGGATCGTCCGGATCCATGAGCGACGCGTAGTAAGGAGTGATGCCCATGTTGAACTGCTCGTGGGAGCCGGCAAAAGCGTCGCGCTCTTCCTGGGTGACGTTGATCACCTTCTCGAGCTGGTCCATCGACTTGATGCGCTTCTGCTGCTGCCAGATCCAGTTGTTCCAATCCTTATCGGATGCATCCGCCCAGACGGCCGGGCGAGGCCACGACTTGAAGCGGTCGCGAACGGTATTCTTGGTGACGATTTCGAAAGCCATGAGAGTGCCCCCAAACTAGAACAACGCGTCAGAGATTTTGATCTATCCGAAACGCTAGCAGCAGCTTTGAAAACGATCAAGCGCGGTGTACCTTTGCCCTATGCTCTCCCAGCTCTTTCTCGGCGTTTCGCTCGTCGGCGCCGAATGGGTCCTCTACCTGCTCGTGCTCCTCTCCTTTCTCTCCGTCGCCCTGATGTTCGAGCGCTTTTTCTTCTATCGGAAGGCAAGCGCAGGCCTGGAAGAGTTCCGTGCCCGGGTGCGAAGCTCGACAGCGAGCGGCAAGCTGGGCGAAGCGACCCAGGCCGCCCAGGCCCGCGCGGCGAAGTCCGCCGCGAACCCCGACCTCGAGGCGGAAATGACCGCGGCTATCCTCGCGGCGGGAAAGCAGTCCGCCGAGATCCTTTCGGAGGTCGCCAACGATTCGGTTGCCCGTCATCGGCTCGCCTGGGAACGCAACCTTTCGATCCTCGCCACGATCGGCAGCAATTCCCCTTTCATCGGGCTGTTCGGGACGGTGCTCGGCATCATCCGCGCGTTCCATGACCTCTCGCAGGGCCAGGGAGCGGGGGCCACGACGGTCACGGCGGGAATCTCGGAAGCGCTCGTCGCGACCGCGGTCGGCCTGCTGGTCGCGATCCCGGCGGTCATCGCCTACAACCTTTTCCAGAGACGCGTGAAGAGCGCGCTCGCCGAAGCCGAGTCGCTGAAGAGCTTCCTCATCGGAAAGCTCGCGGGGTAGGCGCCGATGGCGGGCGGTTTCAACGCGGGCGACGAGCCGATCTCGGAGATCAACGTCACACCCCTGGTCGACGTGGTGCTCGTGCTGCTCATCATCTTCCTCATCACCGCGCCGGTCATTTACCAGTCCGCGATCAAGGTGCAGCTTCCGAGCGCGAAGTCAGGCGAGGAAGCCCCGAAGTCGCCGCTGAACTTCACCCTGACCAAGGAAGGGCAGCTGGCCTGGGACAAGGAGCCCATCGACTGGGCCGAGCTCGGCCGCAGGCTCGCGGCGCTCGGGCCGAACATCGGCGAGCAGACCGCGATCATCAGCGCGGATCAGGACACGAGCCACGGGAACGTGATCCGGCTCATGGACGCTTTACGTCAGGCGGGGCTGCTTCGCTTCGCGCTGAATGTCGAGGCCCCGGCGCAGAAGAAGTAGAGAGCCCCGAGCCGCAGCCCTTCGATCCGCACCCGGATCCGCAGCTCGAGCCCGGCTCGGCGAGCGCGCGGAACTTCATCGCGGCGCCGACCTTCCCGCGCCTCAGCAGCCACGCGGAAACCGGCCCGGCGAGCGCGGAACGGAACAGGACGAAGAGGCAGACCGCGAACGCCGCCGCCACGATCGCGTAAGCGATCCAGTCCTGCCAACCCGCTGAAGCCCCGGAGCCGCTCATCGGATCAAGCCCCCGGCCAGAGCCAGCTCGCCAGGTTGTACGTCAGGAACGAGCCCACGTAGGCGAGCGAGGTCAGGTACGCGAGCATGAAGAAAGTCCACTTCCACGAGTTGGTCTCGCGGCGGGTCACCGCGAGCGTCGAAAGGCACTGCGGGGCGAGCACGTACCACATGAGCAGGCTCAGCGCGGTCGCGAGAGTCCAGTCGGCGCGCAGCCGCTCGCCGAGGCTCGCCGCCACCTTTTCCTCATCCTCGTCCTCGATCGCGTAAACGGTGGCAAGAGCGCTGACCATGACTTCGCGGGCGGCGAAGCCCGGGATCAGAGCCACCGAGACGCGCCAGTCGAAGCCGAGGGGCCGCAAAGCGGGCTCCATCGCGCGGCCGATCTGCCCCGCGTAGCTGTACGAGATCGCGGGCTCGGTCGCTCCCTCGGGCGCCTTCGGATAGCTCGCCAGGAACCACAGCACGATCGAGAGCGTCAGGATCACGGTGCCCGCGCGGCGGACGAAGAGCCGCGCGCGCTCCCACAGTCCGACGACGAGGCTTCGCAGCCCCGGAACCTTGTAGGTGGGAAGCTCGAGAAGAAGCGGCGGCTTCGGCCCCTTCAGGATGGTCGAGCGGAATACGAGCGCCATCACGAGCGCGACGACGATGCCCGCCAGGTAGAGCGCGAACATGACCAGTCCCTGCAGGCCCAGCCCGCCCCAGACGGTCGTGTTCGGGATGAACGCCGCGATCACGAGCGCGTACACGGGGAGCCGCGCCGAGCAGGTCGTCAGCGGCGCGATCAGGATGGTGGAGAGACGGTCCCTCCGGTTCTCGATCGCGCGAGTTGCCATGATTCCGGGAATGGCGCACGCGTACGACGAAAGCAGCGGGATGAACGCGCGGCCGTGCAGGCCGACCTTGCCCATCCAGCGGTCCATCAGGAACGCCGCGCGGGCCATGTAACCCGAGTCCTCGAGCGCGAGGATGAACGTGAAAAGCAGGAGAATCTGCGGAAGGAAGACCACCACCCCGCCCACGCCCGCGACGACGCCGTCGACAAGCAGGCTGCGAAGCGGGCCTTCGGCCATGCGGCCGCTCAGCCATTCGCCGAAGGAGCCGACCGCCCCCTCGAGAAGATCCGCGGGCACGGTCGCCCAGTTGAAGATGGCCTGGAACATCATGAGGAGCACGCTGGCCAGGAGCAGGTTCCCCCAGAGCGGGTGGAGCACCACGCGGTCGATGCGCGTCGTCCACTCCGACGGCGCGGCCT
The DNA here is from genome assembly GCA_964478745.1 of uncultured Bacteriovoracaceae bacterium. Taxonomy (GTDB): domain Bacteria; phylum Bdellovibrionota; class UBA1018; order UBA1018; family UBA1018; genus CAYZKI01. The sequence continues at coordinate 2,302 of CAYZKI010000222.1, read as the reverse complement.
GCTTCTTCACCGCCAGGCCCAGGATCCGGTCGACGTCCGCGAAGCGCGCGCGGATCGAAGCCGCGTCCGCCTGGCCGGGATCGCGGCGTGGCGCGCGGCTCCTGCCAAGCATGCTCTCGACCTCGGAAAGCAGCTCGGGAATGCCCTGCTTCTTCACCGCGACCGTCGGGACGACCGGCACGCCGAGCTCCCGCTTCAGCACTTCGAGGTCGAGCTCGAGCCCGCGGTTGCGGGCAAGGTCCATCATGTTCAGGGCGAGCACGACCGGCACGCCGAGCTGCCTGACCTCGAGCACGAGACCCAGGCTCCGCTCGAGGTTCGTCGCGTCCGCGACCGCGATCAGGGCCTCGGGCGCGCGCTCGTTCTCGAGCTTGCCGAGAAGCACGTCGCGGGTGATCTGCTCGTCCGGGGTGCGCGCGTCCAGGCTGTAGGTGCCCGGAAGGTCGAGCAGGCTCAGCTGCCGCCCCGAGGGCGCCGTGACGCTGCCTTCCTTGCGCTCGACCGTCACGCCGGCGTAGTTGCCGACCTTCTGCCTTCCGCCCGTGATGGCGTTGAAGAGCGCGGTCTTGCCGCAGTTGGGATGCCCCGCGAGGGCGATCTTGGGAAGCGAGTCGGAGCCGACGAGGGCCTCGGACTGCGAGACGTTCAAGGTGTTCAAGCTACTCATGCTGAGCTCCGGTTCCCGCTTCGACTTCCACCTCGACCGCGTTCGCTTCCGCGCGACGGAGGGCGATCAAGCCCCCGCGCACTTTCACCGCGATCGGATCCCCGCCGAACGGCGCTTCGTGGACGAGCTCCACCCAGGAGCCCTCCAGCACGCCCATCGACATCAGGCGGGTCATCACCTCGGGGCTCGCCACCAGCTTCGCGATCCGCCCGGCCTCGCCGCGACGGAACTCTCCCAATTTCCTCAACGCACTCATGTCAGCAAATCCTCGACATGCTCGATGCCTTCACTCAGCAGCCGCTCTATGTGCTCGTCATCCAGCGAATAATAAGATGTCCTTCCGTCTCTCCTCACCTTCACCAGCTTCAAATTTCGAAGCGTGCGCAGGTGATGGCTGACGGCGGGCTGGCTCATCGAAAGAAGCTCCGCGATGTCACCCACGCACAGTTCCCCGTGCGAGAGCGCCCAAACGATCTGGATTCTCGACGTGTCGCCGAGCGCCTGGAACGTCTCGGCGAGCAGGACGAACATCTTCCTGGGCCGATCGCCCCGGGAGAGGGTCGCTTTCACGACCTTGAACGCGCCGTTCTTCGCCGCCGAGCCGGATCTGAGCTGGGCTTCCGTCGGATGAGCCATATATAAACAGGTGTTTATATGTTCATGTATGGATCGTCAAGCGGACGGGTAGCGATCGGCCGGAAAAATCCCTCGCTGCAGGGACTATTGCCCGCCGAAAAGACTCAGAAATCGGAAGCCGAGCCGGAACTCCTTGTGGGAGTCGACCCGCGGAAAAAGAAGGTTCATCTGCGTCCCGACCCGGGGCTTGTTCACGTAGACGAGGCTGATGCCCGAGCGGACGATTCCGTGGAGGCCCAGACCCGCCTCGTCGACCTTCACCTTGGTCGAGTCGGCCCCTTCTTTTTCCAGATGCTTCCGGAGGGAATCGAGCACCGTGCGCCTGAGCAGGGTGCCGAACCGGTCCCGGACCCCGATCGCCATGTAACCCTCGGCATGGCCGAACTCCACGGTCACGCGCTCGTTCTCCGGCAGCTCGAAGTCGGCTTCGCGGCTTTCCTTGTGCCGCGTCCGCTTGCCGCCCGTGGACGGCGCATCGTAGATCGCGTTCAACACGAGCTCGTCGGTGGCCTGCGCGATCAGGCCCGCCATCCGGCTTCCCAGCCCCTGCTTCGTCAACGAGCCCTGGATGGCCTCGATCGCGGCGCCTTTCTGCGAAGAGCGCGACAGGTTGATCTCCCGCACCTGCGTCCCGACGGGCAGGAAGCGCGCGATTCCGAAAGGAGGATCGTTCTCGAGCGCCGCCTGCGCGACGCGCGTGTAGACGTCGACGGCCGGAGGGTCGAAGCGGCGATGAAGGTAGTGCCCATAGACCGGGCTCTTATAGAGGTGCGGATAGACGTAGAGGTTCTTATCCGTGATCGCGAAGACGCGCGCGGGCCGCGCGTACTTCGGGATGCTCTCCATCACCCCGTCGTACTGGTACTCGTTCTCCCCGTCCCAGAAGACCAGGCTCGCCGGATACGTGACCAGCAGCCGGCGCGCCTCGTCCTTGTCGAGCGCCAGGTTCAGCTCGGCGCCGAGTCGCGCGGCGACGGCCTTCGCGAAATCGATGTCTTC
>CAYZKI010000221.1:5444-5886 GCA_964478745.1 uncultured Bacteriovoracaceae bacterium | reverse complement strand
AGGTCTCACTCCCAGCTCCGCCAGCGGAGCAACAGCAGCTTGCCAAGCTCGAAGCGAAGCTCCCCGCCCCCACCTACCTCAAGCGCTACGTACCCAAACCCGTGCGCCGTTACGTCATCGCCCGCGATCAGGCCCGATGCACGTACCGGGACAAAGCCACCGGCCGAAGATGCACCGAAACGCGCCACCTGCAGTTCGATCACGCGTTTCCCTACGCGCTCGGGGGCGAGACCAGCGCCCAGAACCTCAGGCTTCTGTGCGCGAACCACAACCGGTTCCGCGCGCAGCCGCTCCCCGGGAGCCCGGCCCGATCCGGGCCAGCCATCAGGCATCGAGCCGCTAGATCGTCCCGACCTTCGCCAGCCGCGGATCGATGACGTCCCACGGAAGCACGACCAACAGGTGAAACACGCTCGCGCTCACCATCCGCCCGGTCACGCAC
>CAYZKI010000221.1:0-5434 GCA_964478745.1 uncultured Bacteriovoracaceae bacterium | reverse complement strand
TCGCCCAGCTTCACCCCGTGCTGCTCGCCGATCTGGCGGAATAGCGCGTCGATATCGGTGTCAGCCATGCCGGCATCCGCCAACGTCGGCGACCGGCCCCACACGGCGTCGGCGCCGGCACGAGTTCCGGCGCTCGCGCCCGCGACCTTCTTCGCCAGCTCCCCGTGCAGGTGCTTCACCGCGGCCTGCGTCGCCGTCTTCATCGCCGGATCCTTGTTCCACTTCAGCTCCGACGGATCGACCTCGACCGCGCCAGGGGTCACCAGCGGCACCAGTTGCTCGGCGATCTCCTTCACGAGCTTCACCTTCGGCTGAATCTGCGCCACCAGCTTCGCGCCGATCGGCGACTTCACCCGCTCGAGCATGTCCGCGCCGCGGAAGAAATCCCCGTAGTCCTCGGCGCAGATCGCCGCCAGGCGCTCCGACGCCGTCCCGCGGATATAATGCCCGTTCAGCCACAAGAGCTTCTCGAGGTTGAAGACCCCCGAGCTCTTCTGGACATGATCGAAGTCGAAAAGCTTGATCATCTCCTCGACCGTGAACACCTCCTGGTCGCCGTGGCTCCATCCGAGCCGCGCCAGGAAGTTCAGCAGCGCCTCGGGCAGGAACCCGTCGGCGCGATACGCATTGGCCGAAACCGCGCCATGGCGCTTGGACAGCTTCTTCTTGTCGGGCCCCAGGATCATCGGCATGTGCGCGAATTCCGGCACAGGATATCCGAAATAACGATAGAGGTGCAGCTGCTTGGGCGTGTTGTTGATGTGATCGTCGCCGCGGATGATGTGAGTCATGCGCGAGGCGACGTCGTCGACCACGACCGAGAGATTGTACGTCGGCGCGCCGTTCGAGCGGATCAGCACGAAGTCGTCCACTTCCGTGTTCTCCACGCGGATCGTGCCGCGGATCAGGTCGCGGAACTCGACGTGACCGTCGAGCGGGACCGCGCAGCGGATCACGTGCGTCCTGTCCTTGGGTTGCGCCGCGGGCTTGCCGAGATTCTTGCGGCAGGTGCGATCGTACTGAGGGCGCGCGCCCTCGGCCATCGCCTTCTCGCGCATCTTCTCGACGTCCTCTTCCGAGCAGTAGCAGCGGTAGGCATGGCCCTTGGCGATCAGGTCCTCGGCCGCCTGCAGGTAGATCTCGAGGCGCTTGCTCTGGTAGATCGGCTCCTCATCCCAGTTCAAGCCGAGCCACTTCATCGACGCCAGGATGTCGTCCGTGAAACGCTGCTCGGAGCGCTCGAGATCGGTGTCCTCGATGCGAAGAAGGAACTGGCCCTTGTTGTGACGGGCATACAGCCAGTTGAAGAGCGCGGCTCTCACGCCGCCGATATGAAGAAACCCGGTAGGTGAAGGTGCGAATCGGACGCGGACGGTCATAGCCCCCCTATCTGATCATCGGGGCCATGTGCCTGTAAAGACGGTACTTTGGAAGAAAGCCTACTTCTTCGCCGCCTCGTTCTCGTTCCGATAGGCATCGAGGAAGCTCAGGATCGCGCGCTTGTCGCGCTCGGTGAACTGCTTCACGCCGCGAGCCATCATGTGCCCCTCTCCCTTCGCGGACGCCAGCACGCGGGCGCGGGCGCTCTCGGCGGTCAGCGACGAAACCGATAGCTCCTTGACGCCGCCCGGGCCGTGGCAGCCCATGCAGTTCTGCAGGAAGATCTTCTCCCCGCGAAGCGCCGACGGATCGGTCTTCCGCTTGAGGAAGTTGCCGGCGAAAACGGTCGAGTAGCTCGTCAGCTCCAGGGCCTTCAGGTCCGAGACGAAATACGACTCCAGCGGCAGGTACTCCTCCGCTCGGATCTTGGGCCGCGAGGTCCAGGGCAGGATCACCTGGAATCCCTGGATGTCCTTCCCGTCGCGCTGCCTCGCCAGCAGGATCGGATACTTCTGGATCAGGGAGCGCGGAAGGTAGGCCTGGGACTTCGCGCCCTTCAGGACGATCAGGTCGAAGCGCGCTCGCTGGTCGACCGGGAGCTGCTCAGTGGCCTTGTCGACCACCTCGGAAAGCAGGATGCCGGCCCAAAGCGCGGTCTTTCCCGTTTCCACCTCGGCCTCGCGGCTCGAGGCCTTCTTGAAGCCGGCGAACTCGTCAAGCTTCTCCCAGCCCTTGAGAAGCTGCGGTTGCGCCGGCGAACCGGTGCCGACGGCCAGACTCACGGAAAGGAGAAAGGTTCCCAGCGTGGACATAATGGAATTGATTGTAAACTCGGCCCCGCCGCGTCACCACGGGATTCTTTCGCGATTCTGATAGAATCCGCCGGTCGGGCCGCCCGGCGGCAGCGTGGCCAGCCAGACGATGGTATCGACCCCCTCCTCGACGGTCAGCTCAGCCTGTGCCCCGCCCATATCGGTGCGGACCCAGCCCGGGCAGGCCGAGTTGATCAGGATGTCGGTGCCCCGGGTTTCTGCGGCGAAGATGGCCGTGACCGCGTTCAGCGCGGCTTTGGAAATGCGGTACGCCGGCCATCCGCGGCCCATGTCCTCGAGCTGTCCCATGCCGCTCGAGACGTTCACCACGCGCCCGTGCCCAGACTTCTGCATGATCGGGAGAAAGAGCTGGCACATGCGGTAGGCGCCGAGCGTGTTGACGTCGAAGGTTTGGCGCACGATCTCCGGCCTGACGCGAAATGCCGACGACTCGGTCAGCTCCCACTCGCCGCGCTTGCTGTCCAGGAGGACGCCCGCGTTGTTCACGAGCACGTCCAGGCGCCCCACTTCATCGCGCACGATCCTGGCCGCCCGCTCGCAGCTCTCCTGCGAGGCGATGTCCAGAGTCAGATGAGAGACCGCGAGCCCCTGCTTCGCGAGCGCTTCGGCGCGCGCCTGCCCCGATGCGCTGTCACGGGAGCTCAGAAGCACGCGAAATCCCTGGCGCGCCAGCTGACGACAAGTCTCCAAGCCCAACCCGCGATTCGCACCCGTAACTAACGCAACGCGCTGACCCTGCTTCGTGTTCATCGGCAATTCACTTCCCTTCCCTTCCCTTTTCCCTGCAAATGGTACGGCACTTGTACTTCTCGCTCACATGCCGATCCCCGTTCGTCCCGGTGAGCTGTCGTTGATCCGAACCGAAGTCGAGGCCATGGGCGAGCTTCTCGCCACGGAGCGGCTCGAAAGAAAAACCGACATCGACCGAATTCGGATCGAACTTGAATCGTTGAAGAAAGCGATCACCGAGGTCGCACCGGAATTCGACTCGGTTTTCCAGAGGTGTTACTCTGAGATCCTACAATCCTATGATCCAGAGAACCACACCGGCCTCCGAACCCAGCCAGGCAGCTCCGAAAACCCTCATAAGAATCGCTCACAGGATCAGACGCGCTAGCGTTTTGGTCGCGGCGCTGAGCGTCGCGATTGCTGGCGCGTCGCCTGACGCGCGCGCCGACTTCGGCCTGGGGATCGTGCTCGGAGAGCCGACGGGCATCTCGGGCAAGTATCGCCAGAGCGCGCAACGCGGGATCCAGGGCGGGCTCGCCTGGTCGTTCGACAGCTACATGCTTCTGTTCGGCGACTACCTTTTCAGCTTTCCTGGAGCGTTCGGCTCGAAGACGCGCTTCGTTTCCCAGCTGAGCCCGTACATCGGCATCGGCGGGACGATGTTCTTCGGAAACAACGTGCGGCCGCGCTCGAACTCCTCGTTCGGTTTGGGCATCCGCATCCCGCTCGGGCTGGAATGGAACCCGGGCGACCCGCCTCTGGGCGTGTTCGTCGAGCTTGCCCCCGGCCTGGGCCTGGTGCCCGGGACCTTCGGGTTCCTGCAGGGTGGCATCGGGATTCGCTACTACTTCTAATCTCAAGTAGCTGATTTAAAACGAGATTAATTCTTACTGCAGTTTTGACGCGGTGCGTGATACAAGACCCGGCGCGGAGGGTTTTGAATGTCTCGCGTCTTGACGACCTGGATGTCCCTGGCCTGCATTTCCGTCTCGACGGCTGCCTTGGCGGCCACCCCGCCCCAGCTCACCTGTGCGCTGGACGCGGTCGCAAAGAAGATCCCTCAGGCGAATGCCGCCGATCTCTGCCAAGGAGCCACGAACCTCGCCCCCGTCGAGTGCGCGGTGAAGGTGATCGAGAAGGGCTTCAACCACGCCCAGGCCGCGAGGCTCTGCGTGGGAACGACGGTCGCGGCTCCGGCCGACTGCGCGATCGAGGCCCGCGACAAAGGATTTTTCGAGGGGGACGCGGTCACCCTCTGCACTCCCAAGCCCTGAACGAAGAGTTTGATCAAATAGGAAAGGCAGCAAGAAATGAAAACCCTGCTCGGTCTCGTCGCACTGACCCTGGCTCTCGGCTCCCCGCTCGCGCACGCGGGCGAAACCTACGGTGAGTACACCCTGAACGCGAAGTGGAACACGGGAGCCCCGATCTCGAACGCCCGCGTCTGGGTGAACGAGTACAAGACCACCTGGCTCGACGGCACGACCAACAAGGCGCACAAGGGCTCGAAAACCGACGCGAACGGGAGCGGCAAGGTCCGCTTCAAGTACGACAACTACAGCTACTTCGACACGCACGTCTGCATCAAGATCGGCGACCAGAGCCACTGCGGCTGGATCAACACGGCCCTGGGCAATGGCCCGGTCTGCCTCGACGGCTACTCAGGCGACAGCTGCGAGAAGGCCGAAGTGAAGATCGTCTGCGACTTCGAGCTCCTCGGACGGGAAACCAAGAAGGAAGGCAGCAACGACACGATCTACGTCCGCAACTACGAAGCCGTCTGCCACGGGATCTGAGCCAAGCTCATGAACCACGTTCACCTCGGCACCAAAGATCTCGCCAGGTCCTGCGGCTTCTATGAGAAGTACTTCGGCTTCCGCAAGGAGGCCGACCACGGTGACGGCGCCTTCCTGCGCGACGAGAAGGGCTTCCTGATCGCGGTGGATCCGGTTTCGACGCTCCCCGAGCTGCCGGGCTGGTTCCATCTGGGCTTCTGCCTGGACGCGCCCGAGAAGGTTAAAGCCGTTCACGAGAAGATGAAGGCCGACGGAGTCGAGTTCACGCGCGACATCCGCGAATTCGGCGACGACGCCGTGAGCTTCTTCTGCAAGGACCCTGACGGATACAAGATCGAGGTCAGCTGGCACCGGTCGTGATCGACCGGCCCGGGGTCCCGATCAGCCGCCCTGCTGGAGCTCCTTGAGCTTCAGGTACTTGTCCTTGCTGGCGCACTCGTCGGTCAGGTCACCCTGGAACCAGCCGAGCTCGTCCTCCCAGATCTCTTCCTTCTCGCCGCCCTTGCTGAAGTCGACCTTGCCCCAGTTGTAGGCGGTGCCGTTCGAGCTCGGGGTGCGCTGCTCGTCCTTGAACTTCTTGGCCACTTCCTTGTACTGCGGATTGGCGTTGCGCCAGACCATGTCCTCGCTGGCTCCGTCGTAGATCTCGATCTCGACGAGCTGCGTGTTCTCAGCCACGCGCAGCAGCTGCTTGAT
>CAYZKI010000220.1:0-5905 GCA_964478745.1 uncultured Bacteriovoracaceae bacterium | reverse complement strand
CCTCATGTAGACAAAAAATCGCGCGAACAATTCGAAATTCGCACTCACAAGCGGCTCCTGGACATCCTGGAGCCGACTCAACAGACGGTCGATTCGCTGATGAAGCTGGACCTGTCTGCGGGTGTGGACGTCGAAATCAAGTCCTAAGACTTGAGTTGTTGGCGCGGTCTGTTCTCGCCCCGCTCTCCCAACAGGGTTGAACGAGCTCAGACCGCAGGCCCGAAAGGGCCATGGAACGTTCCGATACTGCTTGTTGCCCGGCTCCGGCCGGTTTCCCAATGAGAAAGTCGAAGCGTTCAACGGCTACCGCATGAAAGCATCCGGCGGCTCAATTCGTACCGAGGTTTCTTAACTTTTGTACGGAATTCAGGTGAACTCCTGAGTACGAGTGGCTTCCCGGTGATGCTGTGACGGTGGATTCGTCAGATTAGTTAGTTGGAGCTGAAAAAGATGGAACAACAGCCTGAAACTCAGGGCGGCACTGCGACTGGCGCAGTTGCGCTCTCTCATGGACGCGGTGGCGTTCTTGGAATCAAGGCGGGCATGACCCAGGTCTTCACGACGGACGGCGACGCCGTTGCCGTGACCGTGATCGACCTCAAGCCTGCCGTCATCACCGAGCTGAAGACCCCCGAAAAGCATGGCTACACCGCCGTGCAGGTGGGCTTCCTCCCGAAGAAAGCCAAAGCCGCCACGAAGGCCGAACAAGGTCACGCGAAGAAGGCTGGCGCCGAGGGATTCTATCATTATCAAGAACTGCGTTTCGACACGGGCGCGAAGCTCGGCGACGTCGCCGTCGGCAAGACCCTTTCCGCTGAGTTCCTGAAGGAAGGCGACCTGGTCGACCTGACTTCGATCAGTAAGGGCAAGGGCTTCCAGGGCGGCATGAAGCGTTTCCATATGGCCGGCGGCTACAAGAGCCACGGCGCATCGCTTTCGCACCGCCAGCTGGGCTCGATCGGTAACCGCGCCGACCCCGCGAAGTGCTTCAAGAACAAGAAAATGGCGGGCCACATGGGCCATGAGCGCGTGACCGTTCAGAACGTGCGCGTGGTCAAGGTCGATACTGAAAACCAGCTGCTCCTGGTTCACGGCAGCGTGCCGGGACCTCGCTCCAGCATCGTGACTGTTCGCCGCGCGATCAAGCCGCTGGCGAGAGCCGCGAAGAAGTAACCGAAGAGAGCAGGACGAATATGCCTACTTTGGACGTAATTAACGTAAGCAAGAAGAAGGTCGGTACCGTCGATCTTCGCGACGAAGTCTTCGGCGCGAAGGTGAACGTGCCCCTCGTTCATCAAGTCATCAAGGCTCAGCTCGCCGGACGCCGCCAAGGCACCGCGAAGACCAAGGTGAAGTCGGAAGTCCGCGGCGGTGGCCGCAAGCCGTTCCGCCAGAAGGGAACCGGCAACGCCCGTCAGGGCTCCAGCCGTTCTCCGCTTCAGCCGGGCGGTGGCCAGAACTTCGGACCGACTCCTCGTTCTTACGAGCAGTCGACGCCGAAGGAGATGGTCCGCGGCGCCCTTCGCTCGGTCCTGAGTGACCGCGCGAAGGCTGGACGCCTCTTGATCGTGGACGAGTTCAAGCTCGGCAAGGTCCAGACCAAGGAAATGAACTCCATTCTCAAGGCCCTCGAAGTCGAGCAGGTCCTGATCGTGGATGACAACAACCGCAATCTCGAGCTCTCGGCTCGCAACCTTCCTCGCGTGAAGGTCCTGCGCACCGAAGGCCTGAATTGCTACGACGTGGTCCGCAATGAGTGGCTCGTGCTGACTCAGCGCGCGGCTCAGGCGATCGACGGGCGTCTGGCCTAAGGGAGCGGGAGCATAAAATGCGTAGCATCTACGATGTAATCAAGAGACCGGTCATCAGCGAAAAGAGCTCCGCTCTCGCTGAAATCGCAGGCCGTTATGTGTTCGAAGTCGCGACCGAGGCGAACAAGCAGGAGATCCGCGACGCGGTTCAGCAGCTGTTCAGCGTCAAGGTTCGCGAAGTGCGCACCATGACTGTCCACGGCAAAGTGAAGCGCGTTGGCGCTCACGTGACGAAGCGTCCGAACTGGAAGAAGGCACTCGTGACCCTGGCTGAAGGCCAGAAGATCGACTTCTTCGGAACTTCGAAGTGAGGTGAGAGATGGCAACCAAGTCCTTTAAACCGACAACCCCTTCGCTTCGCTTCAAGACGGTCGCGGATTTCTCCGTCCTGACCCCGAAGAGCAAGCAACCGAGCCGTCCGCGCCGTCTGACTTCGGCGCTGACGAAGTCCGGTGGACGCAACCAGTTCGGCAAGATGACTGTTCGCCACATCGGCGGCGGTCATAAGCGCAAGTATCGCCTGATCGACTTCAAGCGCGACAAGCGTGAGATCCCGGCCGTCGTGTCCTCGATCGAATACGATCCGAACCGTACCGCGTACATCGCGCTCATCACTTACGCTGACGGCGAAAAGCGTTTCGTCCTTGCGCCGCTCGGGCTTTCGGTCGGCGACAAGGTGATCGCGAGCGACACGGCGGACATCAAGCCGGCTAACAACCTTCCGCTTTCGGCCATTCCGGTCGGCACTCTGATTCATAATCTCGAGATGCTTCCGGGCAAGGGTGGCAAGCTGGTCCGCTCGGCGGGCGGCTTCGCGCAGCTCATGGCGAAAGAGGGCGCTTACTGCCAGGTGAAGATGCCCAGCGGCGAGATCCGTTTGCTCCACGCTCGTTGCCGCGCATCGGTTGGCCAGCTATCCAACACCGATCATGAGAACATCACGATCGGCAAGGCGGGCCGCAAGCGCTGGATGGGGGTTCGTCCTACGGTTCGCGGCGTGGCCATGAACCCGATCGACCATCCGCACGGTGGCGGTGAAGGCAAGACTTCAGGCGGCGGACATCCTCGCACTCCGTGGGGCATGCCGACCAAGGGTTACAAGACGCGCAATAACAAGCGCACCGATGCGTTCATCGTGAAGCATCGTCGATAATTTTAGGGAGAGATAAGCGTGGCTCGTTCAATTAAGAAAGGCCCTTTCTGCGATGACCATCTGATGAAGAAGGTCACCGCTGCAAAGCAAGCGAATGACCGCAAGGTCATCAAGACCTGGTCCCGCCGTTCGACGGTCCTGCCCGATTTCGTCGGTCTGACCCTGGCGGTCCATAACGGAAAGAAGTTCGTCCCGGTCTACGTGACCGAGAACATGGTTGGACACAAGCTCGGTGAGTTCGCGCTCACCCGCACGTTCCACGGCCATACTCCGGCGGACAAGAAGGCGGCTGAAGGCGCGGCTCCGGCGGCGGCGGGTGCGAAGCCCGCGGCTGCGGCACCGGCAGCGGCTGCTAAACCGGCGGCTAAGTAAAGGGTTGAATCATGGAAGTCTCTGCAAAGATCAGTTTTGTAAGAATCACGCCTCGCAAGATGGGCCTGATCTGCGACGAAATTCGCGGCAAGGGCATCAATGAGGCGTTGAACTACCTCCGGTTCTCCCCGCGCAAGCGCACCGCTCAGCTCCTTTATAAGCTGCTGAAGTCCGCTGCCGCGAATGCGGATCAGAAAGGCACGGTCGATGTCGACACCCTTTTCGTTAAGCGCGTGCTCGTCGGTCAGGGCACTACGCTGAAGAGATTCCGTCCCCGCGCCAAGGGTTCGGCATTCCGCATCAACAAGAAGACGAGCCACGTCAGCGTGACGCTCGCTGAGCGATAAGAGGATACGAATGGGTCAGAAAGTTAATCCAATTGGATTCCGCCTCGGCATCACCCGCACCTGGGACAGCCGCTGGTACTCGAAGCGCGAGTACTCGAAGCTCCTGCACGAAGATCTGAAGCTCCGTGAGTTCCTGAAAGAGAAGCTCTTCGGCGCCGGCATCTCGCGTATCGAGATCGAGCGCGCGGCGAACAAGGTGAAGATCAACGTTCACACCGCCCGCCCGGGCATCGTGATCGGCAAGAAGGGCGCTGGCGTCGAGCAGCTCAAGGACGAAGTCCAGAAGCTCTCCCGCAATGAAGTCCTTCTGAACATCATCGAAGTGAAGAAGCCGGAAGCGAACGCGACTCTCATCGCGGAAAACGTGGCTCAGCAGCTCGAGAAGCGCGTCGCTTTCCGTCGCGCGATGAAGAAGTGCATGACCGCCGCGTTCAAGCAGGGGATCAAGGGCATCAAGATCCGCGTCTCGGGCCGCCTCGGTGGCGCCGAGATCGCGCGCACGGAATGGTACAGCGAGGACAGCGTTCCTCTGCATACCCTCCGCGCTACGATCGACTACGGCACTGCCGAAGCACGCACGACCTACGGCGTGATCGGCGTGAAGGCGTGGGTATACACGGGCGAAGCGCAGACCCTGAAGAAACAGGCTGCCGCAGAGAAGGCCGCCCAGGCCGCTAACCAGGCCTAAGGACACGGAGTCACGGAGTAAGCGATATGCTAGCACCCAAGCGAGTCAAATGGCGTAAGCAGCAGAAGGGCAAGATGAGAGGCAAGGCCGATCGTGGCGGCAGTCTCTTCTTCGGCCAGTTCGGCCTGCAGGCTACGGAATGCGGTAAGATCACCGCGCGTCAGCTCGAAGCTGCCCGCGTGGCGATGACCCGTTACGTAAAGCGCGGCGGCAACATCTGGGTCCGTATTTTCCCGCATAAGCCTCTCACCAAGAAGGCAGCCGAAACCCGAATGGGTTCCGGTAAGGGCAACGTCGAAGAGTGGGCGGCGGTGATCAAGCCGGGCCGTATCCTCTTCGAAATGGACGGGATCTCGGAGGCGGATGCCTTCGCGGCATTGAAGCTCGCCAACGCGAAGCTTCCGCTTCATGCCCGCCCGATCAGCAAGCGTACCGAAGAGCTCCGCATGAAGGCTGAAGCCGCTGCGGCCGCCAAGAAGTGAGGAATTGAACGTGGCAACCAAGCGTTTCAAAGAACTGAAGGAGCTTTCGGCTGATGAGCTGAAGGCACGTCTGCGGACCGCCGAAGGCGATCTCTTCCAGACGAAGATCAAGCACACGACCGGCCAGCTTTCGGATACCGCGAGCATCTGGCGTCTGCGCAAGGACATTGCCCGCATGAAGATGCTCCAGGGTCAGAAGGCCCAAAAGGCTGCCGGGGCGACGGAATCGAAGGCGAAAGGTAAGTAAGAATGGCGACGGAAAAGAAGACCACTGGAACTAAGCCTCGCGCTGGCGCGGCCACCGCGAAGAAGACGGCGGCTCCCCGTGCCGCGAGCACGGAAGCCACGACAGCTCCACGCGCAGACGATCGCAGCTCCCTCGAGCGCCGCAAGGTCCTCGTCGGTACGGTCGTGAGCGACAAGATGATGAAGACGATCGTTGTCCGCGTCGACCGCCGCGTTCGCGAGACTTTCTATAAGAAGTACGTCGTCCGTTCGACGCGCTTCAAGGCTCACGACGAGAAGAATGAAGCGAAGACCGGAGACCTGGTCGAAGTCGTTTCGTCGAAGCCGCTGAGCAAGGACAAGCGTTGGGTTCTGCGTAAGATCATCCGCAAGGTTGGTCAGACGGCGGACGCGAACGTCTAATTTTGAGACCAAGATTTTAGGAGATTCACCATGATTCAGATGCGTACCAGACTCGACGTCGCGGATAACTCGGGCGCGAAGTCCGTCATGTGCATCAAAGTACTCGGCGGCACCCGCCGTAAGTATGCTTCGCTGGGCGACGTGATCGTCGTCACCGTGAAGGATGCCGCGCCGAACGCGAAAGTGAAGAAGGGCGAGATCCTCAAGGCCGTGATCGTCCGCACGAAGAAGGAAGTGAACCGCCACGACGGAACGCACATCCGCTTCGACGCGAACTCGGCGGTGTTGATCAATGCTCAGAACGAGCCGATCGGAACCCGCATCTTCGGGCCTGTCGCACGTGAGCTCAGAGCGCGTGCTTTCACGAAGATCATCTCGTTGGCGCCGGAAGTTCTGTAGTGACC
>CAYZKI010000219.1:2571-5921 GCA_964478745.1 uncultured Bacteriovoracaceae bacterium | reverse complement strand
CCGAAGCTCTCGCCCCCGCGGCCCGACTGGCTCGAGATGCCGGTGCTCGAGACGGCTTGCTCCGGCGTCTCGGCGTCCTGCGGAAGCTGCATCATGATCCGCGCGTTGAGGTAGTTGAGGAAGCGCTTGCTGCTCTCGAATCTCCTGCTCACCACGTACTGGCCGTAGGTGACGCAGGCGAGTCCTTCCTTGCTGCCGAGGCGCTCGGCGTCGACGATCATGCGGGCGATCTTGCGGGGCGAAGGGGCACAGTCGTTCCGCGGAACGCTCCGGAAGAGGTTCGCGATCGACTGAATCCGGCGGTTGAGCGCGAACTCTTCGTGCACTTTCTCGGTCAGCAGCTTGAGCCAGAGCGGAACCGACTCGGGATCGTCAGGGCGCTTGGCCACTTCGACGGCCTCGAAAAGCTGGTAATCCGCCACGGTCGGAGGGACACCCTGCGCCTTGATCTCGTCCACGCAACCCGCGCGGGCGGAAGGGGAAGTGGCGACCATGAGCGCACAAGCAACCGAAATCGCGAAAAGCCGGGAGTTTGCCATGCCCTTCCTACAGCAAGGGCCGTTCCCTCCCCCAGCTCCGGCAATCGAAACCTGAGGGAGGGACGCTGGCTAAACCTTATACAGCAGTCACGTTCCCAGACGAGAGCCGATCAGGCTCATGGCCCGCGACGGGACCTTGGGCTCGACGTAGTTCTTCAGGAAGCTCGTGGGTCCGCCCACGATCACCTGGTAGGGGTCTTCGGCCACCGCCATGAGATAGAAGCAAGGCAGGAGGTTGGCCTGGAACACGCCGTCGATCACGCTGGCCCCCGGGTAAAAGCCCTTCCTGGGGTTCGGAGGGAATCCGACGGCCTTCTCGTTCGGCGAAAGCTCGAAGGTGAACGCGAAGATGCCGAGCTCGCCGTAGGCCCAGTCCACGGTATCGCCGCTGGCGATATAGAGATCGCTCGCCGCCTGCGGCTTGTACCCGTTCCAGCCCGACATGGTGGTGGCCATCGTCTCGAACACCCTGCGATCTCGGTTCACCGAGATGGGATCGTGCGTGTGGCCCCACGGATAAAGAATGAGCTCGGAGAAGGTGTGGAAGCTGAGGAGCACGCGCGTGTTCGCCTGCGAGCGCACGAAATCCCGGATCGCGACCGTCTCGGGCTCCGAGAACGGCGCCGTGCCCATGTAGGTCTCGTCCGAAGTGTTCTTCGACGAGCCGCCCGTGCCCCAGCGGTAACCGTAGTTGCGGTTCAGGTCGACGCCCTTGGTCCCGTCGGCGTTCTTCGTGCGGTTCTTCCGCCACATCTGGTAGCTCCCGGAGGCGATGTCGTACTCGGCGCCGTCGGGGTTCACCATCGGGATGATCCAGATGTCGCGGTTCTCGATCAGGTGCTTCACCTGGGCGTCGGCGCGGTTCTTCACCAGATGCTGGGCCAGGAGGATCGGCACCTCCACGCTCACGTGCTCGCGGGCGTGGTGCGCGCCCATGAAGATCGCGCCCGGCTTGCCGCTCTTGCCGCTCTTCAGGGCGGCGGGGTCGGAGTTGATGTGCAGGGCCCAGATATCGCGGCCCTCGACCGTCTTGCCGATCGAGACCTTCCTCGTCAGGTCCGGATGAGCCGCGACGATCGCGTCGAGCTCGGCCGTCATCTCGGAGTAGTTGTGGAACTTGGCGTCCGTTCCCGGGAAGTCGAGCACGTCCGCCCCGTGGTGGCCGCCCCGGCCGACCTCGCGCGAGAACTTGCCCAGCACGCGGAACCCTTCCTTGCGCGCCTGATCGAGCGCCGCGTCCGTCGCGAACGCCCAAACGCTGTCGGAGCGCACGGCTTCGATCGTGATGCCAAGGTCGGCGATCCTGCTTCTTTCGAACTTGTCCTTCGCCGAGAGCTGAACCCAATAGCTCCTGGCTCCGGCTTCCTCTGCGACTGCTTTTTGTTGGATCGTGAGAATGGTGAATGCGGCGAGCAAACTCGCCGCGATAAGACGCGAAGCCTTCATTGGTTCTTCCCCCCGCCCATTCCATGGGCTGGCAATAGTCTGACGAAAGAGTAACACCCAAGCCGCTCGGCACAAGACGCGGTGCGCATAGATCTTGAGATTTCAAGACCTTAGACAGAGAGCCGATTTTTAATACCTGACTTTATCGCTAAAGTTTTGGCCACCCCTTCCGATAGGTTCATTGAAGAAGGGGAACGTGAGATGGGCAAACCAGAACAAGGCGAAAAGAAACAAGAACATCATGCCAAGCCGGATGCCGGCGCCAAGGGCGGCAAGCCTGCCGCGGGCAGCAGCGCCACCGGTTGCGCCGCCGTCGGCTGCAAGCATCAGCCGTCCCGATTCAGCTTCTGCAACGAACACTACGATCAATTCAAATTCGGTCTGATCAAGAAGGACGGCCAGCTCGTCCCTGATTACGAGAAAAAGCTCGGGCACTACCTCGCTTACAAACAGAAGCTAGGCGCCCACAAAGTTGCGTAGTCCCCTTCCGGGGATCCCGCAAAAGCGCTGTACCCACCACCTCCTCGTTTGGCCCCAGTACCGTCCAGGTATTCGGGGCCAAACTTCTTCATAGGGCGCGTACCCCCTCTCCACGCTACCCCGCTTCGCGGGGCCCCCATGTGGAAAGATTTGATTGAAATATCAGTGAGATAGGATCGCTTGCGTTGAGTTATGACGCGGTGTATAAAGCCCCACCGGCCTTAGGCCGGATCAAGGAGGCTTTGTATGATCCCTGCTCGATCATTGTTCCTGGCCTCGACCCTCGCGCTGGCCTCGGCCTGCACGCCCATGAACCCCTCGATCGACAAAGACCTCATCGTCGAGCCGATCGCCCCCACCTCCGGTGACGAGCCCGCCGTGCTGCCGGCTCGCATCTCCTACGAGGACCTTTCCAAGATCTCCGAGGGCCCGACTGGCCGCGAGAAGCTTCTCAAGCTCATCTCGTCGCGCACGCTGAAAGATCCGGCCACCGCCCGCCACTGGCTGAGCGATCATCAGGTTTTCGGCCGCAAGGAGCTGCAGGGCCGCGCGGTTCCCGAGGACTATCGCCTGTACCGTGTCAGCCTGGTGCTGCTCGATGATGGACGCTACGAGCTCCTGCTCAAGGTGGGCGCCGAGCTCAATCAGGTGCGGAACTATTTCCGTGACAAGGGCCGCTGGAAGCTCCACGGCGACAACCGCGTCGCGCTCGACTCGACCGGCGGCAACGGCCTGCGCGTGAAGGCCGCGATCGGTATCGACGGCGACGACTCGGCCGCTCTCTTCCTGCGCTTCCTCGACGACATCGATCTGAACGTCGGCGGCGAGCCGCAGAGGATCCAGCTCAGGGACAAGGTGCTCCCGCTGCGGTTCGTTCCCGGCAAG
>CAYZKI010000219.1:1181-2561 GCA_964478745.1 uncultured Bacteriovoracaceae bacterium | reverse complement strand
CGGCAAGCTCGACGAGAATATCTAGGAATCAGAGATGGCTCACTGTCCCCCTGAAAATCTGCGAGACATCGAGGACGTGCTGAAAGAGGTACGCAAGCTCGAGAACGTCCAGGAGAAAGGACCCGGGATCTTCTATCTCAAGTCGAAGGGCTTCCTGCATTTCCACATGAAGGACGGCCGGCGCTGGGCCGACGCCCGCGACGGCGACGGCTGGGGCTCCGAGATCGTCCTTCCGATCCGCGCCTCGCGCTCGGCGAAACAGCGTTTTCTCGCGGAAATCCGCATCCGCTACCGGCGGACGCTGGGTCTCGGGATCTGATCAGCGCGCGGCGCCGGCTGCCTCGAGCGCCGCTAGCTGGATGCGTTTGATCTTCTCGATCGCGCCCTTCGCGCCAGCGGTCATCGCCTGCAGGTCGCTTTCGGAAAATGCCGTCTTCTCGGCGGTGCCCTGCACCTCGACGAAAAGCCCCTTGCCCGTCATGACGAAGTTCATGTCCACCTCGCAGGTCGAGTCCTCGTCGTAGTCCAGGTCGACGAGCACCTCGCCGTTCCTCATGCCGACGCTGATCGCGGCCACGGTGTCGAGCCACGGATCCGTCGCGAGCTTGCCTTCCTTCCTGAGCCGGCTCAACGCGAGCGCAAGCGCCACGCAAGCGCCGGTGATCGAAGCCGTGCGGGTGCCGCCGTCGGCCTGGAGGACATCGCAGTCGATCATCACGCTGCGTTCGCCGAGGGCCTTGAGGTCGACCATCGAGCGGAGCGCGCGTCCGATGAGGCGCTGGATCTCCTGGGTGCGGCCCGACACCTTCTCGCGATCGCGCTTCGAGCGCGTATGGGTGGAGCGCGGAAGCATCGAGTATTCCGCCGTCACCCATCCCTGGCCCTTGCCCTTCAGCCAGGCCGGGACGCTTTCCTCGATCGACGCCGTGCAGAGCACGTGCGTATGGCCGGCCTTCACGACCACCGAGCCTTCGGCGTAGCGGTTCACCCCGGTCTCGATCGTGAGAGGGCGGATATCGGAAGAGGAGCGTCCGTTCGGCTGACGATTTGCCATGAGCTGTGTCCTTGGGTTAATCAGACGCCTGCGAGAAAGAGCGAGGCGTGAAATCGTGAGTTTTCCTTCGAATCTGCAGTGGGGAATAGCATGGAAAGAGCTTCTCGGCACCGGCCTTTCCGAGGACGGGTGGTCGCTCGACTGGACCACGCTCGGCACGCTGGGGCGCTCGGGGTCCGAGAAGACCGTGCGCGCGCGCATCGTCGCGAAGTCGTCGGGGATCTGGGCCGCCGAGGGCCTCGTCGCGGCAGCGAACGCCCTCTTCGCTCCCGAGCTCGGAAAGCCCTGGATCCGCTCCCGCCTGCGTGACGGCGACGCGTTCAAGG
>CAYZKI010000219.1:0-1171 GCA_964478745.1 uncultured Bacteriovoracaceae bacterium | reverse complement strand
CGTTCAAGGTCGGCGAGACCGTCTGCGACTGGGAGGGCCCCGCGCGCCTGGTGCTCGCGGTCGAAAGGCCGTTCCTGAACCTCGCGGCCTACGCTTCCGGCATCGCGACCTCGACCCATGAGCTCGTCGCGCTGGTCCGCAAGGCCTGCCCGGACCGGGCGCCGCGCGTGACCTCGACCCGCAAGATCCTTCCGGGTTACCGCGACATCGCGATCTCCTGCGTGATGGCCGGCGGCGGGCACAGCCACCGGGTCAACCTTTCGGGCGGCGTGCTCATCAAGGAGAACCATATCGCCGCGGCGGGCGGGATCGCCGAGGCGATCGCGAGCGCGAGGAAAGTCGCTCCGCACGGCCTGCGCATCGAGGTCGAGGTCCGCGACGAGAACGAGCTGAGGCTCGCGCTCGGCGCGCGCGCCGACGGTGTGCTGCTCGACAACTTCTCTCCCGCGCAGGTGCGCTCGGCGCTCGTCCTGATCTCGAAGGCCTCGCCACGCCCCTTCGTCGAAGTGTCGGGCGGGATCAACGAAGAGACCATCTCGGACTTCGCGATCGAGGGCGTGGACGTGATCTCCGTGGGATCGCTCACTCACTCGGTCCGAGCCACCGACTTTTCGCTCCTTCTCGAGAACGCCTGACCCATGCCCGATCCCACGCCCGATCCGATGAACGACCCGCGCCGCTTCGCCAACACCGTGGTCGAGAGCTGCGAGTCGACGAGCGACCTGGCGCGAAGCCTCGGCGAAGCGGGCTTCCCGCACGGAAGCTGGGTTGCGGCGCGCGAGCAGACGCGCGGCCGCGGGCGCCTCGGCCGGCAGTGGCAGTCCCTTTCGGGGAACCTGTTCCTTTCGATCGTCCTGCGCGTGGAGGACATGTCGCGCTGGCCGTGGGTCCCGCTCACGGTCGCCGTCGGCGCCGCGCGTTTCCTTCGCGAGTACAACCCTTCGCTCGACGTCCGCCTGAAGTGGCCGAACGATCTCTGGGTGAACGGATCGAAGCTCGGCGGCATCCTCTGCGAGGCGGTGGGCGGGCCGCGCGGCTCGTACGTCGTGGCTGGCATCGGAGTGAACTGCCGCGTGGCGCCCGAGGGCCTCGACCAGAGGACCGTGGCGCTGGGCTGCGAGGCCGACGAGATCCGCGCGGGGATCCTGGCTTCCATTCTCGAGGAGATCGC
>CAYZKI010000218.1:0-5927 GCA_964478745.1 uncultured Bacteriovoracaceae bacterium | reverse complement strand
CCGCAGGCCGGGTCCCGGCGGAGAGGACCCCGGGCGGACATCTGAGATTCTCACCTGAGTCGCTTGCGGCGGCACAAGTCAAAGTCCATGAAGGAGCAGCGTAAGATGAGCAGAACGAATCAATGCATGGTCGTCGGCAACCTCGGGGCGGATCCCAAGGAAAGAGGCGCCACGAAGTCAGGCCCGATCGTCGGGTTCAGCGTGGCCGAGAACGTCCAGGCCCTCGACGAGGAGACCGGCGAGTACAAGACCGTCCATATCAACTGGTTCAACGTGACGAGCTTCGGCTCGATCGCGGAGCGCGCGAAGAAGCATCTGAAGAAAGGGGACCGCGTGATGGTCCAGGGGCGGATGCGCGTTTCCCAGTACGAGGACAAGCAAGGCGAGAAGCGCACGAGCTTCGAGATCATCGCGGATGAGGTCGCGCTGTGGCGTCCTCTTCCGTCCTTGAAGGCCGCGGAGCCTCCGCAGCCGACGCCGCCGGCGCCGGTTGCCGTGGGCCCTCAGCCCGTTCGGGTCGTGAAGCGCAAGAGCGCCTGATCAGGTGTGCCCCGGAGGCGCGACGCCCGCCAGCCGCGTCTCCGGGGCGCTATTGACGCTCTGAGTGTCAGAGCTTGGAAAGTTTACACACACGCGGTGCGCAACTCAGTGCGGCGAGACATTTTGACTCGCTGAATTCACGCGAAAAGAAGCCGATTTTGGCGTATAAAGTGAGGTCAGCTGAGGAACGCATCGATGCACCCTATGTTTCATCGGCTCCTGGGATGCCTGGGCTTCTCTCCCGATGCGGAGGGAGCCAATGCGGGTCCGCGGGGCCTCAAGCAGCGAATCGAAGGCTGGGCGGTCTCCGTCACCGTACTGAGCCTGCTTGCGTGGATCGTTCTCGATTTGCGCTGGGATTTGGAGTCGGAAGCGGATTTCTGGCACCTGCTCAGCGACGTCGTCTTCGCGGCCTTCGCCGTCCTGGGCGTGTTCGCGCTGGGCTGCCTTCTGAACCAGGCGCGGAGGCGCGCGCGCGAGCTTCAGGGCCACCTCAGGGAAGCGCGCGAGGAGTCGCGGCAGCTCGCGGGCGGCGTGTCCTCGGCGATGGACGAGCAGTTCAAGCGCTGGAACCTGAGCTCTTCCGAGCGGGAAGTCGCCCTCCTGATGCTCAAGGGCCTCAGCATGAAGGAAGTGGCCTCGATCCGCGAGACGAGCGAGAGGACCGTCCGTCATCAGGCCCAGTCCATCTACTCGAAGTCGGGGATCGCCAACCGCGCGGAGCTTTCCGCGTTCTTCCTCGAGGATCTCATGCTGCCGATCGGGAAAACCGGGCCCGCCGCCCAGGAACCCGGGGCTGAGCCACGGCTCTGAAGAACGTCTCCGGATCCGGAATACCGCGAAGCGCGCTTTCGAGGTATCCTCGTCGCGTGAATACACTGAGATCTCTTTCGACAGCGACTTTGACGGCCCTCGCGCTCCTTTCCGGCTGCAGCTCTGTCCCGAAGGCGCGCGTGGAAAGTTCCAGGATCGCCGTGCTTCCGAGGGCGGCGTGGGGCGACACGGACGCCTTCAGGCCGCTGCTTCGGGCGGCGAACGGCGCGCAGGTCGTCCAGCTCGGGGAGTCCATCCACCTGACGCGCGAGATGCCCGCCGTTCGCATCGGGGCGTTGCGGGCCTTGAGTCAGGACGCGGGCTTCGACGTGCTCGCGGTCGAGGGCTCGGCCGTCGATTCCTGGCTCGCCATGGATCATCTTCTCAGGCACGGCGCAGGCGAAGAGAGCGTGCGTGAGGCGCAGCGCCGCGCGTTTTTCGGGCTTTGGCAGACGCGCGAGATGCGCGAGGTCGTCCAGCTCGTCGCCGACAGCCTCACCACCGAGCGCCCCCTCTACATGGCGAGCTTCGACAGCCAACTGGGCATGTCGGTCGCGTGGAGGAAGAAGGATGTGATCGAGCGGATCGCCGAGGCGTTCGTGTACCACGGACTTCCCCTGGATCGGGCCACGATCAGCCAGGAGCTCGCGGCCTTGAGGCCGATCAGGTTCTGCTTTCAGTCGGGCTTCCCAAAGACGGCGAAGGAGGAGCGCGACGCGCAGGCCGCGATCCTCACGTTCGAGAAGTGGATGTCCACCGTGCGGCCCGGGATCGAGAAGAGGTCGAAAGCCCACGCGCAGGCCCTGACGCTTCTTCCGTTGAACCTTCGCAACAACCTCGCGCTTTGCAAGACCCGGCGGGTGGCCGATCCGAAACAGCCCTGGCGTCTTTATCAGGAGACCCGCGACCGGCAGAATTCGGACAATCTCGGCGAGATCGTGGAGAATGTGTCGGCCTCGGGCAAGGTCGTCTCGTGGGCGCACCATTCGCACGTTCATTACAACTCGCAAGGAACGAGGCTCCCGTCGATGGGGCAGCACCTCAAACGCGTGCTCGGCATCGGAGTCTACACGGTCGGCACCTTCGCGCTCGCGGGCACGGCGCTCGTGGGACAGGACGAGCCGGCGCTGGAGACGCTCAAGGATGGCCCGGGTATCGACATGCACCCCGTCTTCCGCTCGCTTTCCGGCGAGGACTTCTTCATCGATCTGAGATCGCTTCCGAAAGGGGACCAGCGATTCGCGAAGTTCTTCGAGCCCGCTACGGTCCGTACGGAGAACGAGGTACACGCGGCCATACTTGCCTCCGACTTCGACGGCCTGATCGTCCTGCAGCAGGTCAGCGCGCCGAAGATGGAATTCTAGCCGGGCGCGGCTCGCATCTCTTGCCGCGGGCCGGCTTGATGGCCGGGGCGCGGCTGGGTTACTCAGGTTCGATCAGGAGACCTGGAAGGATGAACATCGTCGTCACGGGCGCATCGCGGGGAATCGGATTGGAGCTTGCCGCGCAGGCACTGCGAAGGAAGGACCGCGTCCTCTGCGTCGCGCGCGATCCGGGATCGTCGCCGGGGCTCGCGGCGTTGAAGCGCGAGTTCCCGGAAGCGCTCGAGATCCTCCAGGCGGACGTCGCGAGCGAGGGTGCGCCCGCCCGGATCGCGAAGGCGGCGGCCTCCTGGGGCTCGGTCGACGTCCTGATCAACAACGCGGGCGTCTACGAGGACGACGATCGGGTCGAGGACTTCATCGCGAGCTTTCGCGTGAACTCGGTCGCGCCGCTTTTCGTGACCCGCGCGCTTTTCCCGATGCTCCGGAAATCCGAGGCGCCGAAGGCCATCCATGTCACGAGCCTCATGGGCTCGATCGAGGACAACGGCTCGGGCGGAAGCTACTCCTACCGCGCCTCGAAGGCCGCGCTGAACATGATCGGGAAGACGCTCTCGATCGACGAGCCGTGGCTCACGACTCTCGTCATCCACCCCGGCTGGGTGCAGACCCGTATGGGGGGCGCCGGCGCCCCGACTCCCGTCGCGGAGTCTGCCTCCGGAATCTGGAAGGTGATCGACGGACTGAAGCCCTCCGACAGCGGCGGCTTCCGCGATTACGAGAACGATCGCCTGCCCTGGTAAGCGCCATATACTGGCTTCCCCGAATCACAGCCGGACGGAAGGCGTTTCCGGCGGCATGCCTCGATCCGCCAGGTCAGGTCAGGTCGATGACCGCGCTTCCATGAAAGCGATCGTGCTTCAGGTCCTGCAAAGCTTCGTTGACGCTCGCGAAAGCGTACGTTCGAGTGACTGGCGCGAGCTCGATCCGTTCCGCGAGCTTCAAGAGCTCGAGTCCGTCCTGCCGTGTATTGGCGGTGGTGCTTCGCACGTCCTTCTCGAAGAACAGGTGCGAACGGTAATCGAGCGGCGGAATGGCCGTGCAGTGGATTCCCGCGTTCACGAAAACGCCTCCCCGGTCGAGCGCCGCGAGCGCCTGCGGGACCAGTTCGCCAGCGGGGGCAAACAGGATCGCGGCATCGAGCTTCTCCGTCAAGGATCCGGCGTTCGCACCGGCCGACTCGGCGCCCAAGGAGCGCCCGAGCTCCTGGTGCCTCGGGTCGCGAGTGATGACGTGGAAACGGATGCCCTGCGCGCGCGCGATCTGCGCGACGAGGTGGGCCGAGGAGCCGAACCCGAAAAGCCCGAGCGCGCCGCCGCGCGCGACGCCGGTCCTCGCGAACGCGCGGTAGCCGATGATTCCCGCGCAAAGCAGGGGCGCCGCCTGGGTGTCGGAAAGGTACGCGGGAATGGGGTAGGCGTATGCCTCAGGCACGACGCAGTACCCGGCCAAGCCTCCGTGCTCGTCGTACCCCGTGAACTTCTGCGAGGTGCAAAGGTTCTCACGCCCCTGCCGGCAGTACTTGCAGGCGCCGCAGGCATTTCTTAGCCATCCCGCGCCGACTCTCTCGCCGGGCGAGAAGCGCGTGGCCCCGGCTCCGGCTTCCTCTACGGTTCCGACGATCTGATGCCCCGGGATCAGAGGCAGGCGGTGCGCGGGAAGATCGCCCTCGATGACATGAAGGTCGGTGCGGCAGATCCCGCAGCAACTCACCCGGATCAGGATCTCTCCCGGTCCGGGCTCGGGCGCCGGCACCTCGAGCTCGCGGAGAGGCGAGGTTTCGATCGGCGCGTTTCGCTCGAGGACGGCGGCCTTCATGGCTCTCCACCTCAGAGCGCCCGGGTCGTCCCCCGGATGCCTGCTTCGACGTCGTCTTCGGGCTGGATGGCGAACAACGGGGGCTTTCTCCAGTTCCCTTCGAGCCTGCGCGCGGAGGCGGTGACGCCGGCGGGTCGGAGCACCCAGACAGGTTGCGCGGACTCGCGCATGATCTGACGGGTCACGCTTCCCAGCACCGACACCTTGAGCGGCTGGCTCTGCGCGACGAGCGCGATCATGGCCTTGAGCTTCCTGGCCTTCTTCACGGCCGTCTCAGCGACTCCGCCCCGGCCCGTGCGGTCGACGTCGACGCGTACCTGGACGCCTTTCCGGCGAGCCTCTTCCGACCAGCCGAGCGCCAGCTCCCTGCTCGACTCGACCTCGGCGCGGAAGCCCTCGTCGATGGCGCGGGCGGCGGCGAACGGGAAGTCAAGCGAGGGGAAGTAGGGCATCACGACCTTGTGGAAGAGGGTGATGCGGGCGCCGCGGGTCTTCGCGAAATCGACGAGTTGATCGAAAGCCTGCTTCGATTCCTGCGAGAAGTCCGTGGGAAAGAGGATCTGCTTGAGCTCGGGCGTCCTTCTCCAGTTCGGGTGGACCGTGAAGACGGGGATTTCCGAGTGGAGCACGAGCGTCTCGGCGAAGCTTCCGAGCGCGAGGCGCTTCAGGCCCTTCTTTCCCTGGGTCGAGACGACGATCAGCTGCGCCTGCTCCTTCTTCGCGATGGAAAGCAGCGTGCGCACGCCGTCGCGGATTCCGAGGCAGGGCTTGTTCGGCATATGGAGAGGCTCGAGGTTCGGAAGCCTGATGCGCTCGGTGATCGACGCGACCCGGCCCTCGGCGTCCTCGCGCACGCCGCGCGCGCTCCAGTGGGAAAGATCCGGCATCACCTCCGGCGCGGTCGCTCCCCAGAGGTACACGGGAAGCACGCGCGTATCCCGAGGCATGCCTCGAAGCAAGGCGCGCAGCGCCCAGGCGGCGGAGTGTGTCGCGTCCGACGTCTTGTGAAAGGGATCGACGGCCCAAAGGATCGTTCTTGTTCGCTTCTTGGAGTTCGGCATATGGATGCCTAGCTGAGCAAGACCTTTGCCAGGCGTACGGCGTCCTGGGCGAGCGGAGGCTCCGGAGTCGGGGGTGCTTGGGACAGAACGACTCGCGGGCTGCCGGGCGTGTCCCGCACGGCAGCCCGCCTCGTTCCGGGTAGAAGCTTGTTCCCCCGCTCGATGGTCTCGAGTCCCGATATGGGCTTCGGAAGCGGGTCGCTTACGCTTCCGTCGAGCGCTCGGGCGGGGGAATCACTCGCCGATCCGGAGTCACGTGTGGTCGCATTCACGAACCCCGGATCGGAAACGAGTGAACTTAATGACTCTCGAT
>CAYZKI010000217.1:1916-5958 GCA_964478745.1 uncultured Bacteriovoracaceae bacterium | reverse complement strand
TGAAGACCTCGGGCCTTTTCAGGAAAGCCATCTCCCTCTGTCCGCCCGTCTACCTCGATTCCCCGTTCGTCCCGCTGCCGAAGTTCCGCGAGTTCCTCCAACGCACGGGAGCGGATCCGCGCATCCTCTGGGGGCTACGCACGCTGGCTCCGCAGTTCATCGGCGACGAGCAGGACTGGCGCGAGATCTCGCCCAACGTCCTGATCGAGCAGGTGGAGCCGAAGGGCGCGCCGGAGATCTATCTCTCCGTGGGGCTGTACGATCGCTACGGGAACTTCGAGGGCGCCGAGCACTTCGCCCGGCGCGCCGCCGAGCGGGGCTTGAAGGTCACGTGGCGTCCGCTCTACGGCGGGCACTGCGCGATCGACATTCCGTCCGTGGCGCGCGCGATCGTCGAGCCCTGATCGCCCGTCCTCGCCGTTACCGGCCGAACTGGCTGGAGACCCAGCCGATGTCCACTCGCGGGTTCGTGAACCCCGAGGACGGGGCGGGGGAACGCGCCACCCAGAGGTAATCCGGATAGGAGTTCTGCGCGGGAAGGTCGCCCGTGCGCCAGGCGCCGCCGATCACGGACTCGCCTTGCCTTCCGAGCACGACGTTGCCCGAGCGCGTGAGCCTGCCTTCGCCGTCGAAGACCGGCGGCGCGTCGAGCCAGATCTCGGCCCGCAGCGTCCGGCTCTCGAAGCTCGGCCCGTCGGCGAACGCGAAGGGCTCGGTCACGTGATCGCCGGGGACATCGTTGCGCGCCCACCAGATGGTCATCGTCGTCAGGACGCGGTGGACGTTCGGGGCGGAAGGGTCGGGCCCCAGCGAGTCGGCGGGGCGGATCGGCTCGATGCGGTAGCCCGCGAGAGGCTGGTTCCAGACCTGGAAGCCGGTGTACCGGTCGATGATCAGGGGAACTCCCGCGCCGACGTAGTTCGTCAGCACGAGGAAGAACTGATTTGGATAGACGTCGCGGAACTCGGGAGTGCCGGTACCCTCGGCCCGCCTTCCGAAGAAGTCGCCGTAGATCTCCATGGCGATCTCCGAGAGAAGCGCCTTCTGGTCGGAGATCGTGAAAGGGACCCCGCCGGCGCTCCGGTCGGAGCGAGGCTCTGCGTACAGCGTCGCGGCCGCAGCCCATCCGTTGCAGTGCCCCCACCAGTCGTCGACGCCGGGGACTTCAGGGCCATGGTTCGCCCTTTCCCACGCCGCCGCGCCGGACGAGCTCACCGCTGCGTCGTACTTCGCGACTGCGAACTCGATCCCTCCGCCCAGATACGGCCACCAGTATCCCGCCCACGGGGTGCGTGCCACCTTCCCCTGGGAATAGCGCTCGATCAGGGTGGCGAAATTGTTCAGCCCGCGGATCTCGCCGTCGGGTCCCGGCTCCGGATACGGACCGGCCGCGCCGCCCTGGTCTCCGCCGCCGCCCCCATCGTCGCCACATGAGGAGAAGGCGATGAGCAGGAGCGGCAAGAAGAGCGTTGAGAGGATACGACGCGATGTTTTCTGCGGCATGCAGCCTAGACAGCAAGGCGCGTACCGCGGGCGATCAGAAGTAGAGCTTCATGCCGAACAGCGGCCCGCTGCGGTATTCGAGCGGCGCGTTCTCGTTGAAGTACTTTCCATAGACGCGCACGAAGCTGAAGTCGATGAACGCCCCCGCCTCCCAGCGCCGCTCCGCGGCTCTTCCTTCGGTCTCGAAGTAGTGGCGGTACAGCGCTTCGACGCCGAAGTACCTGAGGAGGTAGACGGACATGCGCGCGCCCGCGAGAGCCGACCTGGGCCTTGCTCCATCCCCGCGGTCCTCGTCTCTGATCCCGGCCTGCAGCGTGATGTGTGTGGACTGGTCGGCGAAGCCGAAGATGCGCAGGTGAAAGAGCGCCGTGGTGCGCGGCGGCTTGATCCACTCGCGCTGGAGCTCGAGCCCCACGAGCGACGCGTAGGCTGCCGCGCCGACCGCGTAGCCGTTCGAGGGGGACTGGAACTCGCCGTTGACGAAGAACTCGAACGGGCTCGGGGTGTGGAGCGCGAGCCACATGTCCATGAGGCGCATCTTCTCCTTGGTCTCGAGCCACTCCTGGAGCGTCCATCGCTTGAGCTTCTTCTCTTCCTGCTTCTTGACGACGAAGGTGTAGACTTCGTCGGCCCGGGCGCAAGGCGAGGTGACGAGGGCGGTCGACGAAACGAGGATGGCCAACGTGAGGAGATTGCGCATCTTGGGATTGTACCATGATTGAATCCCGCAATGCCCGGGGAAGCCGGTCAGCGCAAAATGAAACAGCCTCCGCCGGGGTCACCGAACGGAGGCTGGAGTTGTGGGTACTGCCGGGGAGAGAGGGGAGTCCCTCTCGATCAGGCGGACTTGCGTGCCACGGAGCGGACCGCGCGACGGACCTTCGTCATCAGCTTGCTGCTGGTCGGGCTCGAAAGGCGGCTCGAAATGCCTCCTTTTTGCGTGGTTCTCGAGGACGGACGCGGATTGCGGACTTCGCCGTTCATCGAGGCCATGCGGCGGCTGCGGGTGTTGCCCCGAGCGATGGTGCGGGCGCCGCCGCGGATGCTGGAAGACTTCTTGGAACGTGAATTCGTACGAGTAGCCATTTTCAATTCCTCCGTTTTTTTGTCAGTTCGAACGATCTCGTTCAAACCTGGCGTGCGTGGAGCAACCGCTGTGCCAGAAAGCGGCTGTGTCCCGCCGGACGCGTGTTTTTGCGGACTCGAAAGCGACCCGGAAAAACTTTCGAAGGGTGAAATAATCCTGAAACAATCTGTCGATAAACTCTACGTATGAGAAACGCGGTACGTTGTTGGAACGTTTCCTCTGGATCCGCCTGGCTCGCGCTCGCGCTCGCGTTCGCCGGAGCCTCCGCTTTCAGCTCATGCGGAAAGGCCAAGCCCTTGTCCGTCGAAGGCCTTCTCGGCGCCGCCGTGCTCGAAGGAACCGGCGGCACGCGGACGGACGGAAGCGGCTCGGGCGACATTTACTCGGTCACGACCGTGATCGCGGCCACCTCGGGCCTGCCGTGGACCGCGGGTGAGCTCCCCTTCACGGGTACTCCGAGCGCGATCGGCCAGGCGGTGCTCAACGCGCAGACCGCGATCCGGTTCCAGTACACTTACCCTCCGAACAACTACAAGCTCAGCTCGGCGCGGCTCATCATCGACACCTCGCGCGACACCTCGGACACGGAAGGCATCTTCGTGGACGGCGTGTTCTCGGGCGCGCCCCCGCTTTCGAACGTGAACGGCAGCTCCACGAAGATCACCCACAAGATCTACCAGGGAAACACGAGCGGTCTCGGCACGAATGTCTTCTACAACAAGTGGTCGATCGAGCACTACAAGCAGCTCACCCGGAACACCTTCGATCTCGACATCGCGGCGCTGCTGACGCCCACCACTGTGAAGGCCTCGGACCTGCTCAATGACGGGGACCTCCCGGTGGTGACGGGCGACGACTCGCCCGTCTACCAGGCGTTCCTGAACATGAAAGGGGTGACGATCTCCAACACCCCGCTCAGCTGCACGCAGAGCCAGACCTATACTTATCAGAACGTCTTCCTGCACAACGACGGCAACTCGATCTCGCAGGCCGCGTTCAACGGCACCACCTACGGTCCGTTCGACTCGTGGGCCGTCACGACTCACGACGCGACCGAGTTCTGGTACGATGCCCAGCTTCCGCGCGTCAATCTGACGAACATCACGATCGGCAACGCGACCATCGCCATGGGCGTCAAGCGCCATGGCCTGACCCGCGGTTCCGCGATCGTCGTGAACGGCATCGGCGTCTCGACTTCCGATTTCGATCGCACGACCGCGACCGTTGCCGTCGAGCAGTGGGACAGCGGCGCCGCGCAGACCTATTGGGAATCGTGGCTGGCCTCGGTGCCCTCCACGGGCAATGCGCAGACCGTCACCCTCGATCTCGTCTCGCTCCTGGGAGCGAACCGGCTCCGCCTTCTTCTCAATCAGGGCAAGCTCAACATCGCGCTGGCGGGCGACCTGCGCTCGGCCCAGGCGTCGAACACCACGATGAACGGCGCCAATCCCC
>CAYZKI010000217.1:0-1906 GCA_964478745.1 uncultured Bacteriovoracaceae bacterium | reverse complement strand
GCGTCACGGTGAGCGGACCGGAGCTCTCGCTCTCGGGGACCTATTTCACGAACATCTGCCAGGTGCCGAACAACCCCAGCTCGCCGCTCGACGACTCGGCCCCGGCTCCGCCCGAGACCGGCGACCAGACGAGCCCGCTCGCGAGCTCGATCAGCGCGAGCGACATCACGTCGACCTCCGCCACGATCCGCTGGCTGACCAATGAGCCGGCCAACTCCCAGGTGGCGTATGGCATCGGCGGTAACACCGCCACTTTGTCGACGCTCGACGCCAGCTACGTGGACTTCCACGAGGTGGTGCTGACTGGCTTGCAGCCCTATAAAGTGTACACTTTCAAGGTAAGGACCGCTGACCAGAGCGGTAACCTGACTGAGTCCGGGATGTACGTCTTCCAGACGCTTCGTTAAAGGGACCTGTGGCGGCGTTGAGGGAGGCATGGACATGGAGTCTACGCATATGAAGGCGATTCTCGCTGCAGTGGCTATGTGGGTGGCGGCCTCCGTCGTGTTCTCGACGCGCGCGTGCGCCGCCGAGCAGGCGCTTCATCTCTCGGTCGGGGGCATGTTCCTCACGAACTCGAGCGAGCAGGGGGGCAACGGAGCCGAAGGCTCGACGCTGCTCACCCAGGCCGATCTCGTCTATCCGGGCCTCGTGCTCACCGGCACGTGGTTCGCTCTCGGCGGCTTCTTCCAGTTCGACAAGCAGGGCGCGAACGAAACGGACCTCATGGGCGGGCCGAAGATCGAGATGAGCGACGGCCCATTTTACCTCGAGGCGGGATGGGCGCCCTTCCTCCAGCGCAACTTCACCGATCGGTCGATCGCGAGCCAGGGCGGCTATGGATGGATGTTCGGCGCGGGCGTCCGCATCTTCACCTCGCCTTCGTTCTTCCTGCAGTTCAACTACAAGTACCGCATCCAGATCATCGAGGAGCAGGACGAGGTGCTTCTCAGCGAGCCCATCTACCAGCGCGACGGCTATCCGACGATGGGCATCGGCTTCAAGTTCTGAGGGTTTTATGAAGAGCACGGGCAGTCTCCCGAAAATCCGTCTCGCTCTGGGCGTGCTCGCAGCCGTCGCCGCGGGCGCGCTCGCATCCGGCTGCGGCAACGCCGCCTCGCGCCTGCTCAGGCAGGGCGCGCTTCCCATCAACGGGTTTCCTCTCTACGTCTCCGACGGCGTCACCGGCACGGTCTGGAAGTACGAGGAGGACCGGACGCGCACGGCCTTCGTCACGGGGCTCAACAACCCGTATGGGATCGCCACGGACCGCTTCAAGAACCTGTATATCGTCGAGCGCGACAGCAACCGCCTGCTCAAGGTCAACACGAACACCGGCGCGCAGACGGTCGTCGCCACGGGATTGGCGCTGCCGAGCGTGGTGGCCGTCGACAGCGTGGGCGAGGTGTACGTCGCGCAGGACACCACCCACGACGTGATCCGCGTCGCCGACCGGCGCGTCATCTCGAGCTCGTACAATCTCCCGGGAGGCCTCGTCATCGGCGTGAACGACCGGATGATCGTCGGCGACACCGGCGCGAACCAGGTCATCTGGGGCGTCGGGGGCGCGACCGTCACCTTCAATCAGCCCGTCAACGTCGCCATCGACGGAATGGGGCGCGTTTACGTGGCGGAAGGGCTGCCAACCGGTGCCCGCGTCCTTCGCTATCACCAGGAAGGACCGACCGGCGAAACGGTCGTCGCGGACGCGCTCCGCGGCCCGCAGGGCATCGCGGTCGATCCCGTCGGCAACATCTACGTGGTCGAGAAGGGCAACCTGCGCATCACGGTCATCAGCCACGATCAGGTGGCTTATACGTTCGCGTCGGGCCTGATCGACCCGAACTACCTGGCCTTCACCCAGTACTGATATAATCATCGGATCATGGTTCCCCGCCCCCGGATC
>CAYZKI010000216.1:0-5963 GCA_964478745.1 uncultured Bacteriovoracaceae bacterium | reverse complement strand
CAAGCCCATCGAGATCAGGACGTCCTCCGGCAGGATCGACTGCATCACCACCCCTTGCATCCTCCCGGCCGACCAGGCCATCGCCGAGCGCCCTCGCATCCGGATCGGCTGCGAATCGGGCGAGCTCGACGGACCGATCGCGCTGACCCCGCGCAACCCTCGCTGCGGAACCGAGCCGGGAATTTACGCCCCCGTCGCTTGGGTGCCGAACGCGGATCACCTTGCTTTCGCTTCCGAAGGCGTGCTGCACACCTCCCAGGGCGACAAGCGGTTGAAGATCGAGGGGCTCCTGATCGACCACCAGATCATGAGCATCAGCGTATCCATCGACAAATCGGCTCCCTTCAACGCCACTTTGCAGAAGGACGCGGCTTTCGCGTCCGAAGGCTGCGCGGCCCCGGGAGTGGTCACCGTAAGCGAGGCCCAATCAGGCCAGTCCGTGGACGTCCCGCTGGGAAGCGCATTGCGGGTCCTTCTCGAGGGCCGTGGCGCCGTGGTGTCCTACGATTCGCGAGTCCTCGGCGAGATCGGTTACATCCCTCCGATCCGCGGTCCGCTGTCCGAAAGAACCGAGTTCCTTTTCTCGACGCTCTCCGAGGGAAGCACGGAGCTGGTTCTGGAAGCATGGACGCTTCCGGACTGCGGCATCGTCATCGAGGGGGACGAGCTGGCTTGCCTGGCGCCGGTCGCGGTCCGGAGGGTGAGCTTCACCATCAACGTTTCGCGACCAAATCCGTAAAGGTTCTTGACGGTGTTTAAGGATTAAACAGCCTTGGCCGCTGCAAACAGAAAAAAGGCCTGCGATTTCCAGCCTGTGTCAGTGGTTTCCTACTTGCTTGAATCTACCGTGGGTCCAGACGCGCCGTACGTGTCAGTTCGCGCCTGGAAGTTAAGGGGAAAATGGGGAATAGGGGTTTCCAACATATCATCCGAGGCAGGATCATCACCGGCGCTTCCGCGCTCGTGCTGGCCTCCGCCGCGATCCTGGGCTGCTCGAAGGAGAAGCTCGATCCTCTTACCCGTGAGTTCCTCACGGTGCCCGTGGACAACTACGTCCAGGTGAACTTCTGCACGGATCCCGCGCAGGAGGTCCGCTCCAAGCTCAAGTACGTCATCATCCTCGACCGCTCGGGCAGCAACCAGCGCAACATCAAGCTCATCGAGAGCACGGGCATGCCCGACCTCTCGACCGGCGGCCTGGACTATCAGGCCGCCTACGCCACCGACCCGACCAAGTTCCAGCGCTACGGCGACCGCGCGACTCCGGGAACCTTCATCAACTTCCTGGCCAACATGCCGCCGAACGATCCGCTCGATCCGCAGATCTACTTCAAGCTGATCCTGTTCAGCGACATGCCGGACATGTCGATCCCGGCGAACAACTCCTTCACCTCGGACATCCCGCAGTTCCTCATCGACGTGGAGAACGCGAAGGCGAACATCGGCGACAACGGCTCGACGAACTATCTCGCCACGCTGCAGACCACCTTCAACGCGATCCAGTCCGACATCAACCAGGCCCGCATGTGCGCGAACCTGAGCGTCACGGCGCCTCCGAGCGCGATCTGCCCGCGTCCGGGAGTCCACGTGAGCTCGAGCTACGTGATCGTCTACATGAGCGATGGCGCGCCCGTCATGAACATCAACGTGACGACCAATCCCATCACCGTCGACCGCCAGTCCTCGCGTGAGGTCCTCGGCCAGGTGGCGAGCATCATGGGCCTGCAGTCGAACACCCGCTACGTCGACTCGATCAACATGTTCACCGTCTACTACTACAACCCGATCAACCCGGACCGGACGGCGCAGGCGCTCCTGGCGGACATGGCGACCGTCGGCAACGGCGTCACCTACAACATCACCGGCGGCCAGCTGATCGACTATCGCCGTTTCTCGCCGCCCTCGAAATGGATCAAGTTCACCCTGGCCGACATCTTCGTCACGAACGACAACGTGGCGTTCGATACCGCGAACGGACTCCCGCTCCGTGACACCGACATGGACGGCCTGCCGGACTCGCAGGAAGCGAGCCTCGGCTCGAACGCGGGCAACCGTGACTCGGACGGCGACGGCGTGTCCGACTTCGTCGAGTACCAGCTCACCGGAAACCCCAGAAGCCCGGCCATCAACACCGGCAATCCGGCATGCGCCGGCCTGACGGGCTCCTCGGACCCGAACGGCCTGACCGACTGCGAGAAGGCCCTGCTCAGCGACAGAGGCGGCGTGGCCCTTCCGGACTCGAACGGCGACCTCGTGCCTGACTGGCTGGAGTTCAAGAACCTCGTCCCCTTCCAGATGGGCACGAACTCCGCCCAGAACACGCAGGACTCGGACGGTATCTCCTACTACCGCAAGATCAAGACTTCGCTGCCGGCGCGCATCCCTTACTACCGCCTGCAGAGCCCGCAGCCGTCGCGCTACGACCTCAACATGCTCAGCTCGACCGAGACCCAGGACTGCTACAACCTGAAGGTCCGCGACCTCCCGACGGTCGGCGTCAACAACCAGGTTCGCGTCGACGTGATCCTCAAGAGCCAGCTGCTGCAGGACCGCTACCTCTACCGCGTCGGCACCAAGTCCTTCAGCGGAGGCTCTCTCCAACTCAACTTCGATGACTGGAACAATCCGGCCGAGATCGCGGCGGGCACGTGGAGGAGATGGCCGTGAAAAGCCTGAAATTCGCCTCCGCCGCACTGCTGATCACCGCGTTCTCGGGCGCCTGCACGCAGAAGCCCACGCTCAAGCCTCTTGAGCAGGCGCAGTTCGCTCAGGAGCCGGAAAAAATCACGATCGAGCTCCGCGACTACCGCGAGACCACCGGCCGCCGCTTCAAGCACCTTTTCGTCAGCAACTTCTCGGTCAAGGCCAGCCGCGGGCAGCTCGATTACAGCTCCTCCCGCGACGGCATGACCGACACTCTCAAGCGCCAGCTCGAGCCGGTCTACGGCTTCGTGGCCGGCAATCCCGACTGGAACGGCGACAGCTACGGCGACCTGCTCATGTACCTGAGCGGCATCACCGCGATCCACCAGAACAGCCTCTACTGCGGCCCGAACCAGAGGACGAGCGCGTCGAACGACGCGATCATCTATCCGGACCGCCGCTACGCGGGAAGTCCGATGGTCACGCTGGGCCTTCGCGACTGCGAGAAAGTCTTCCTGCAGCTGAATCCCGTGACTTTCGATTACGACCGCGACGGCATCCCGGACTACCTCGAGATCCGCGCGGGCCTGAATCCGAAGAATCCCGCCGATGCCGACCTCGGGATCGCGGGCGACAGCCTGACGAACATCGAGAAGGTGAAGGCGAACATCCCGACCGACGAGAACGCCGTCTCGCAGGCGAATTCGGTTTTCGCGTACAAGTACTCGACGAACTTCAACATCAGCGGCGATCGCGACTTCACGATCAGCAACATCCCGATCCTGAACGGCGGACGCGACAACATGATCGTGATCTTCCTGACCGAGACGGACGTGGCCGGCGCCGAGGACTTCCTGTTCAGCGCCTACACGGTGCTGCGCCAGGGAGCGGGAGGACAGACCTTCCGGATCACCTTCTGGGGCGGGAACCCTTCCGCCACCGACACCAACACGGAGATCTGCCTGTATGGCTCATGCTAAGCGCACGGGCATGGCCCGCCTCAGCGTGATCGCGATCTCCGCGGCGGCTGCCGCCACCACCGCCTGCTCGCGCGAGGTGCTCGATCCGATCGTGAAGCAGTACTCGAGCGTGCTCGGCTACGTCGCCGTCGACGCCAAGTTCTGCGTCTCGCCTCCCGTTCTGTCGCGCCAGAAGATCAAGTACCTCTTCGTCCTCGACAAGTCGGACTCGAACCAGCCCGCCTTCACCGTGGTGCCGGGAGACGTGAACAACACGGACCCCTCGGGCAACCGCCGGTACGGACCGCTGCTCCAGTTCCTGACCGATCTGCCGGTTGATCCGAACCAGACCAGCTACTTCTCTCTCGTGAACTTCAACGACATCGCCTACGACGCGGCCGGCGGCCCGTTCAGCGGGACCGTGTTCGCGCCGTTCGACCCGGACAAGGCCGCCTTCGAGGCCACTATCCGTAACCAGTGGCGCGGCAGCGGAACGATGGCCACCCCGCAGCCGGTGGATCGCGGCTACACGAACTACGTCTCGGCGCTGACCGCCGTCAGGAACGCCATCCGCAACGACGCCCAGCTCGAGTCAGGAAGCCTGGTCCAGCCGCCGGTCACTTCCGCCTACCGCATCATCTTCGTGAGCGACGGCATCCCGAAGGTGCCGTCGACCGCGCCGGGCGGCGGCCTGTACCAGCAGGCGTTCACGACCGACATCGAGCCGATCATCAACCAGATCCTCTCACTGAAGGACGACCCGACGCTGAACCGCTATATCGGCGATATCGTGCTCAACACGGCCTACTACTTCAATGACACGCAGGTGGCCGGCGCGCAAATTCTCCTGCAGCAGATGGCCGACGCCGGGAACGGCCAGTTCATGATGTTCGGCGCCGGCGAGAACATCCTGTATGGGGCCTTCGCGCCGCCGATCAGGAACGTCCGCCGCGTCCTCACCGACGTCTTCGTCGAGAACCGCAACGCCATCTGGTGGGACGACGGGCGCCTGATGCTCGACGTCGACTCCGACGGAATGCCTGAGGAGATCGAGGACCGCTTCGGATCCAATCCGAGGATGGTCGACTCCGACGGCAACGGCGTCTCCGACCTGGTCGAGTACCGCCTCAAGGGCCGCCCCTGCGAAGGGGGAGCCGGATGCCCGGCCGCGACCCGCAACCTCTACTCGGTCTGCGACGGCTTCAGCCCGCAGACGGACGCCGCAGGCCGCGTGACCTTCGGCGACCAGGACAAGGACGGCTTGAACGACTGCGAGGAGTTCATCCTCAAGTCCGACCGGACCAAGTTCGACAGCAACAGCGACTTCATCCCGGACGAGTACGCGTTCCGCGCGTCGGTCCCGTTCATCGCGGGCACCAACGGCGCCTATGCGATGCCGGCCGGCGACGGGATCACCAATTACCTGAAGCTCAAGATGGGCCTGCCCGTGCAGGTCGACCGCGCGAAGGTCCTCGACTACCGCACCCGCGTGACCGAGCTCTTCCGTGAGCGCACGACCGACCTCACGGACGAGTGCTTCCACCTCAAGGTGGATCCGGTGGCCTTCCTGGGCCCGAACAATATCCTGAGGCTTTACCTGGTTGAAAACAGCGCAGTCATTGATGACAAGCCCTCACTGCGCGTTGCGGAACGTGTCATCGACCTAAGAGAGAGGGTTATCAGATTCACCGACGGGGACTTTCGGTGAGTAAACAGGACAGAAATCCGAAGACGGCTTTTTGTTCGCCTAATAAGGGGGAGTCGGAAATGAAACGCAATCTAATGGTAATCGGGGGGATCGTAGCCGTCATGGCGACGTCCTGCTCGAAGTTCGTGGATGACAGTGTTCAGCAGGCGCTGAACGAGCAACAGAACGCCGGGGCCGTTGCGCCTCGGTTCAGCCTCTGCGTGTACAACGCGGCCAGCGGCGCTCCGTCGGGAGCCGCCCTGTACTGCGATCGCGGCGGCTCTGGCGCGCTCTCGCTGGTGGCTGGAAGAAGCTATATCTTCCAGATCACGCAGGATACCGATGGCGGGCCGTTCGTCTTCAGAAGCAATTATCAGCGTGTCGATCTGATGAGCTCCTCGCCGAGCGCACCGGTCGACATGGTGGCCGGCAACAACGTGTTCGTTGCCCCGGCCGCCGGTGACTACGCGGTGAGAATCGCGGTGGTCGACGGCGCGACCGTGCACCCGGCGCGGACCTTCGCGGCGGGCATCGCATGTAACAATCCGACCCCCCTCTCGGTGGGCGGGCTGAACATGACCGGTGTCTCCGTCAGCCGCAACACCGACAACGTTTTCAGCTTCAGCTCGGCTGGGGTTGTCAGCGGTTCGGTGGGCGGACAGGCTCCGTACCTC
>CAYZKI010000215.1:5747-6023 GCA_964478745.1 uncultured Bacteriovoracaceae bacterium | reverse complement strand
CGATGTACATCGTCGGCCTGGTCGCCTCGGGGGTTTCGGGAGGCGTGGGCGGGGCTGAAGCCAAGCATTTCGCCCAGCAGGCGGATTTCCGCGTCAGCGTGCGCGACTCGTCGATGACCCCGCGCCGGGCGCTGGGCTATCTGATCGCCGCCGTTTCGATCGCCGTGATCGCGGGCTGGGCGGTGCAGCAGATTCGGAAACGGAAGGCGTGAGCCGATGTCCACGCTGACGACGATCGTACGCCAGATGCGCGTTCACCACTGGGTGAAGAACGTG
>CAYZKI010000215.1:0-5737 GCA_964478745.1 uncultured Bacteriovoracaceae bacterium | reverse complement strand
GCTCGTGTTCGTGCCGATCGTCGCCTCCCACCAGGTCTCCAACATGGAGCTGCTCTCGGCCTCCATCATCGCGTTCTTCGCCTTCGGCTTCTGCGCCTCGGCCGTTTACGTGATGAACGACCTCATGGACCTCGAGGACGACCGGGGCCACCCGTCGAAGAAGACGCGTCCGCTCGCGGCCGGCCATATTTCGAAGGAAACCGCCATCGCGCTGGGCTTCATGCTGGCGCTCGCGTCCTTCAGCCTGGGCTTCGCGATCTCGATGCGCGCGGCGGGGCTATTGCTGATCTACGGGCTGCTGAACGTCGCCTACAGCAGGCTCTTCAAGGAGATCCCGATCGTCGACGTGCTCCTGCTCGCAGGCTTCTATACGTTGAGGCTTCTCGTCGGAAGCGAGGCCACTAAGATCGTCCTGACTCCCTGGCTCCTCGCTTTTTCCATGTTCCTGTTCTTCAGCCTCGCGCTCGCCAAGCGCGTCTCCGAGCTGAAGGGAATGGAAAAGGCCCCGGCCGGGCGCTCTTCGAGGCGCGGGTACTCCGTCAGCGACACGCACCTGCTGACCACGATGGGCTCCACCGCGGGACAGCTCGCTTCGCTCGTTTTCGCTCTGTACATCAACAGCGAGGAGATGGTCCGCCTGTACAGGAACCCCGCGATGCTTTGGTTCGTGGCGCTCGCCATCTTCTTCTGGAACATGAGGATCTGGTTCGCGGTCGAGCGCGGCCGCATGCACGACGATCCGATCGTCTTCGCGCTCAAGGACCGGGGAAGCTACGCGGTGGGCGGGGTCTGCGCGCTGCTCGTTTATCTGGCGTCGGCTTGAGGACGATGGAGCCGAGAGCAAAAGGCCCGAACGGCGCATAGCCGTCCGGGCCCCTGCATTTGTCACTGACCTGGCGTCCGAGGAGCTAGTTGTAGTCCCTGGCGTTGATCCCGTACTTCTGCAGCTTGCGCAGCAGGGTCTTCTTCGGGATGTTCGCGTGGAGCGCGGTCTGGTTGATGCGGCCCTTGAACGTGCGCAGGGCGCTGATCAGGAACTGCCGCTCGAACTCTTCCTTGTTGGCCTGGAAGTCGAGGCGGTTGATGTCCAGCGTGAACCCGCGTTGGCCGGCGGCGAGGACCGTGCCCGGGGTTCCGGCCAGGGTCGCGCCCGCGGCCACCGTCTCCTCCTGCTCGGAGGCGTCCGCGTCCTCGTCGTCGAGGTCGACCATGAGGCCCGGACGGCGTCCGTTCAGGCCGGTGATCGAGTCCGGGAGGCTCGAAGGAGTGATCTGGTTGCTGCTTTCGATGACGAAAGCGTGCTCGATCACGTTCTCGAGCTCACGGATGTTGCCCGGCCACGAGTGAGCCTTGAGCAGCTCCATGGCCTCGGGGGCGATGCCCGTGATGGACTTGCGGTGCTGGCCGTTGAACTTCTCGATGAAGTACGACGACAGGGCCTCGATGTCCTTCTTGCGCTCGCGCAGCGGCGGGAGCTGGATCGGCAGCACGTTGAGCCGGTAGAAGAGGTCCTCGCGGAACTCGCCCTTGCGGATCATCTCCTCGAGGTTGCGGTTGGTCGCCGCCACGATGCGGACGTTCACCTCGACCTCGCGGTTGGCGCCGACGGGGGTGAACTTCTTTTCCTGGAGCGCGCGGAGCAGCTTCACCTGCATCCCGGCCGAGATGTCGCCGATCTCGTCGAGGAACAGGGTGCCGCCGTCGGCGTACTGGAACTTGCCGATCTTGCGGCTGTCAGCGCCGGTGAACGCGCCCTTCTCGTGGCCGAAGAACTCGCTCTCGATCAGGGTCTCGGGGATGGCCGAGCAGTTGATCGTGACGAAGCGGTTGTCCTTGCGCGGGCTGTTGTGATGCAGGGCGAGCGCGACGAGCTCCTTGCCCGTGCCGCTTTCGCCGCGGATCAGCACCGCCGTATCGACGCGCGAGAGCTTGTCGATCACGCCGAAGATGCGCTTCATCTCGGTCGACTGGCCGATGAAATCGGTGCCGTTCGGGAGCTTGAAGACCGGGGCCGAGAGGCTCAGGCTCTTCACCATGTTGTGCGCCTTGAGGGCCTTGTCGATCAGGTACACCAGGTTCTCGGCCTTGATCGGCTTCTCGAGGTAGTTGTACGCGCCTTCGCGGGTGGCCGCGACCGCGTCGCGGACATTCGAGAACGCCGTGAGCATGATCACGATGATGGACGGGTCGTGCGCCTTGATCTCCTTCAGCGCCTCGAGACCGGTCATCTTCGGCATGTTCACGTCGAGCAGGACGAGGTTGTAGTGGCCCGCGCGGACGCGGTTCACGGCTTCCTCGCCATCCGACGCCTGATCGACATGGTAGTGGCTTTCCGACAGCGCGGAGCTGACGGACAGTCTCAGATCGGCATCATCATCAACAACAAGTACTTTATGCATTGACTCTCTCCTCAGGACGGTTTGGCAGTGACACTTTTGACAGAAGCCCGGACGACACGGCCGGCGCGACGAGCGGCAGGCTGATGCGGAACGTGGAGCCCTGGCCGACTTCGCTGTCGACATCCACGGTTCCGCTGTGGGCTTCGATGAAATATTTCGTGAGATACAGGCCGAGCCCGGTGCCGGGCACGCGGGTGGTCGTATCGTTCTTGGCGCGATAGAAGCGGGTGAAGAGGTTCTTCTTCTCCTCGTCGGTCATCCCGATCCCCTGGTCCCGGATCGTGATCTCGACGCGCTCGTTGACCTCGCGGGTCTCGATGCGGATCTCGGAGCCCTGCGGGCTGTACTTGATCGCGTTGTCCATGAGGTTGTTCAGGACCTTCGAGATGAGCTGCGAGTCGAGCTTGATCGGGAACAGCGGGTCGAGCTGGGTGGCGATCGAGATCTGGCGGGCCTTCGCCTGAGGCTCGAATACCTCGACGGCGCGCTCGATGAGCTGGTTCACGTCCTTCGACTCGAGGTTGAGGTGCAGCCTGTGCGACTCGATCTTCGAGAGCTCCAGGATCGACGAGATGAAGCGGTTCAGCTCCTCGGTCGAGTAGATGATGTTCTTCAGATTGTCCGTGTCGGCCTGCGCGAGCGAGTCGCTGCCGCGGCGGAGAATCGTCTCGGCCAGGCCCTGGATGCGCGCGACCGGGGTCTTCAGGTCGTGAGTCACGAGCGACATGAAGTTGCGCTTCAGCTCCTCGACCTGGGTGAGGATCTCGTTCTTGCGCTGGTAGTCCCAGCGCTTCTTGTACTCGCGGATCAGGCGGTACGGGACCACGAGGTAATAGGCGACGAAGATGCCGACCAGCGGCTGGCTCTGGCGGATCCAGAAGCCCTTGCTCTGGAACAGGAACATGCCGAAGGCGAGGAACGCGGTTCCCAGGCTGATCGTCGAGAAGACGCCGTAAAGCGGCGTGAAGTTCATCACCCAGGTGATCACGATGGTGGTCACGGTGAAGGTGGCGAGCCAGTTCACCCAGCGATCGGCGCGGATGATGCCGTCGTCATGGATCACGGAATCGAGGATGTTCGCGTGGATGGCGACCTTCGGGTTCGTGAAGCTGACCTTCGAATAAGGAGTGAAGGCGAAGTCGCTCGAGTCTTCCTTCGAGAGCGTGCCCACGAGCACGATCTTGTCCTTGATCAGGTCCGCGCCCACGGCGCCGCTCAGGATGTCATGGAACGAGACGCGGGTATAAGGAAGCTGGCGATCGGCCTTGAGGACGGGGCTTCCATGGTAGCGGAAGAAGAAGTACTTGCCCTCGACTTCGGGCACGAGGAACGAGCCGCGCGGCAGTCGATCAGCGGGGACGAGTCCCAGGCGACGGGCGAAGTCGAGATGGAAAACCGGTTTGTCGCCGAGCTCGACGAGGGCGCGCCGGGTGATCTTGTCTTCCGCGAAGACGTTGCCGTCCTTGTGCACGACCGCGACCGAGTGCGGGAGCGTGCTCAGCGGGAACGGCGGGATCAGCTCGCCCTGCACGTCATACGGAGTGCCCAGGAGGACGGTCGCGCCCCGGGCCTCGATCCTGCGGGCGGCGCTCACGAAGCGGTCGCCCCACTCCTTCTGGAAGAGCTCGGGGTTGGCCTGGTTCACGCGGTTGAGGTCGACGAGATAACCGACGCCCTTGGGCGAAAATTTCTCGAGCGCTTCCATGAAGCGCACATGGTGATCTAGGGGAAGGGGGGAGAACTCGTCGAGCGCGCCGGTGGTCGCGTCGTCGATGGTGACGAGCACGATGCGGGGATCGGCCTTGCGCTGGAAGCCCTGGGCGACGCGGAAGTCGTAGAGGTTCGCCTCGAGGAGGCTGAAGTCGAGGTTGAGAAGCACCGTGGTCAGGCCGAGCGCGCCCAGCACCGTCACGATCGCTTTCTCGTATTTTTTGAGAACGCTCATCACGTTATTCAAGGGTACTACCTCTTCTCTACTCAACGACAACTCAGCTCTTCGTAAGCAACACCTGCGTGGGCAATCGTCGCCGCACGCCTCATACGGGAGCTTTGTTGAGCAAGGGGTATACCAGATGGGGCCGTTTTGCGACCGTTTTATCGCCTTGGAATCGCTCGGGTTTTTGGGGAGGGGAAGGCGGATTCAGGCAACGGGTGTGTCTAAAGTCTAGGCGGACTGGGTCGGGGGTGACACAGCAGCGACTCGACCTGATTTCCTGAGGCCCGAGTTCTCCAGGCTCCCTGGCCCTGAGGGCCTGGTTCCCGGAACCCTGGAATCAGGAAGAGGGATCGAGGCAGGCAAGGCAGCTAGGCAGGCTAGGCAGGCTAGGCAGGCTAGGCAGGCTAGGCAGGCTAGGCAGCTAGGCAGCTAGGCAGCTAGGCAGCTAGGCAGCTAGGCACTGATTTAGTTAGCGACGGTCTGCGGGCTCGAGGGAGGGAAGCCCAGGGCGCAGCCTTCTTCGGAGGGCTCGTGCGCTCTCAGGTACTTCTCGGTCGTGACTTGCTGGACGGGGCAGGCGGAGTTCGCTCGCTGTCCGGTGAACTTGTCGATCGTGACGTCGACTAAATGCGGGCTGAGCGGGAACGGAGTCGGCGGCTCGTTCTCGAGCGCGGACTTCATGAAGTCGACCCAGATCGGAAGTGCGGCGCCCGAGCCCGTGAGAATGACCCGGGTCGGCTTCGGCTTCTTCTTGTCCGCGGCCTTCCTCGCGTCTTCTTCCTCTTCGCCCTCGGCGGGAACCTGCACCGGCGTCTGGTCCATGCCGACCCAGACGACCGCGGTCAGGCTCGGCGTGTAGCCCGCGAACCAGGCGTCGCGGTAGTTGCTCGTGGTGCCCGTCTTTCCGGCCGCGTGGCGGTCGAATCCCAGCGCCGCGGCGCCTCGCGCGGTGCCTTCGGTGAAAACCGACTGGAGCATCTCGGTCAATAGATCCGTCGGCCCGGGATTGAACACCTGCTTCGGGTGATAGAAGAAGCGCGCGACGCCCGTGCCGTCGTCCTGCGTGATGCCGCGGATGACGGTGAGCTCGTCCTGCACGCCGTGGTTCGCGATCGCGGCGTACGCGCGCACCAGCTCCATCGGCGAGAGCTCGGCGACGCCGAGCGCGAGCGAGGGCACCTGAGGAAGCTCGGAGGTGATGCCGAGCGAGCGGGCGGTCAGGATGATGTTCGCGACGCCGACCTCCTGGCCGAGGCGCGCTGCGACCGTGTTCACGGAGTGAGCGAGCGCCTGGCGCATGCTGGTCCAGCCGAGAAACGTCTTCTCGTAGTTGCGCGGCGACCACTTCTGCCGGCCCTGGTCGAACGTCAGCGTCCACGCGACGTCCTCGACGGGATAACCC
>CAYZKI010000214.1:3017-6080 GCA_964478745.1 uncultured Bacteriovoracaceae bacterium | reverse complement strand
GTTCGCGATGCTCGGAGTGGCCGTTCTCAACGTGGCTTACGAGCTTGCTCGGGGCACGATGCTTCCCGAGTCGGTTCAACAGCAGACGGGCGTCGTACTCGTCGCGCTCGGCATGTCCGCCTTCGTGTTCCTTCTGATGGGCGTGCTGAACCTCATGATCCACCTCGGATACAACTGGGCGAGGATCACGTTCACTGTCCTGTTCCTGATCGGCGTCCCGATGACGTTGTACAACGGCGTGACTCAATACGCCGAACACCCGACGCGCTACCTGATTTCGATGGTCCAGACACTGGCCCAGGGTTACGCGATCTATCTTCTGTTCCGGCCCGAGTCTTCGGCCTGGTTCAAGCGCCCGCGCGGCCATGCCTAGTACGCGAGCTCCGAGCTGATCACGGGCGCTCGGCCGGCGAGCTTCGCCTCGATCGGCCGAAGCAGATGCATGAGCGTCGCCGAAAAGCGCGGCGAATGGAACTTCCCGAGGAACGCGTAAGCCTCCTCGAGCTCGCGCCTGGGGAGTGAGAGCAGCGAAAGCTCGGCGGGCTCTTCGAGCGCATGGAACCAGGGGTGAAGGCCCTTCTCGAAGCAATACTGCAGGAACTGCGGGACTTCCCGCCAGTTCCGCCGCTGCACGCACATGGAGGCGGCCAGATCGAACGCCCGTCCCGCGGCCTTGCGCCGGTCGCGATACTCGATGAGCGCGTCGATGGTTTCGAGCACGGTGGCGAGCGCCCCTCCCTTCCTGATCTCCGGATAAGTCTCGGCGTTTACGCTGTCGAGGCTGACCTGGATCCAGCGGATGCGGATCCTGTCGAGCCTGGCGCGGATGGGCTCGCGGAGCTTCCACTGCCCGTTCGTCACGAACGCCCAGCCGCAGTCCTGATTCACCGCGGAGACCTCGTCGATCAGGCGGAAGGTGTCCTTCTGCACGAAGGGCTCCCCTCCGAGGAGGTTCAGCTCGAGCAGATGCGGAAAGATGTCCGTGGGGCCGATTCTCCAGAAATCGCTCCGGTCGTAGAGGCCATTCGGCTGCTTCCAGACCTCGCACATCACGCACTCCAGGTTGCACTTGCCGTTGAGGCGGAGGTCGAGCCTGCGCGGCAGCTTCTTCTGCGCCGCCGCGCGCTCGACGTGCTCGTTCAGGTGCTCGAAGTA
The DNA here is from genome assembly GCA_964478745.1 of uncultured Bacteriovoracaceae bacterium. Classification (GTDB taxonomy): domain Bacteria; phylum Bdellovibrionota; class UBA1018; order UBA1018; family UBA1018; genus CAYZKI01. The sequence goes on along the minus strand of CAYZKI010000214.1, from coordinate 4,925 downwards.
CCTGTGGCACTGGAGCTGGTCGATCTGCTTGCGGCAGGAAACGGGCTTTCCCTCGAGGAACTCCCGGCGAAGCGCCTGTGCTTTCGAGCCGTTCCAGATCTCGGCGATGCCGGAAGTCCGGGCGTCGCCCAGCACGTGAGCCTGGTTCCAGCAGCAGGGCGCGACCTCTCCCGTGGCCTGGAGCTGCAGCTGGATGAAGGGAAGCGCGCAGAACTCCGCGCTCACATGGCCCCCATCTCGGGCACGAAGTCGGCGAGCCGTTGCCCGCGATGGGCATCCTTCGATTCCGCGGCCTTTCGGAACTCCGGCAGGAACCGCCGAAGGTCCTGGCGGTTCATGAAGCCGATGACGCCGCGAAGCTGGTCGAGGAACTCCTTCTTCCGTGCCGCGCTCATGCGGGCGTGAGCGCCGGCGTCGAGCCGCTCGAGAAGGCGGCTCAGGCGCCCCGTCGCGAGCTCCTTGAGCTGCGGCGGGAGGACCTGCGTGCGGTAGTAATGGGGATACACGAGCGACTGGATCTGCGGGATCGGCGATACCCGCTCGAAAGTGGAAGCGTAGTCGTAGAGGCGAGCCAGATGAAGGACATTGTACGCCTGCGCGGTCGCCGAGAGCGTCACCTCCTTCAGGCCGTACCGGTCGAAGTTCCGATCCAGCTCCCGGAGGTTGGCGTCGATGACCGACCACCGGGACGGGTACCGGATGTACTCGTTGAGCTCGCCGAAGGCGTCGACGCTGACCAGCAGCACGACGGCTTGAAAGCGCGGCCAGAGCTCGCGCGCCTCGGGCGGGATCCGGGTCAGGTTCGTGTTGTAGCTCAGGCGGATGTGCGAGGAGTGCCCCGAGTCGACGCAGGCGCGGAGGTACCGGAGCATCTCCGGCTCGAGCAGCGGTTCGCCGCCCCCGAAGTGCAGCTTGTCGAGCGTCGGAAGATCCTTTTCGAACTGCGCGAAGACCCCGGGGTCCTTGAACCAGCCTTCGCCGTCCTCGGGCAGGGAGTCGGGGGAGAAGAGATCCTGCTCGACGTGACGCCACTCCCGGTCCCAGCGGGCGGAAAACCGCGGGTTGCACATCCGGCAGGCCAGGTTGCAGCGGTTGCCGAGACGGAAGTCCGCGAACTTCACCTCGACCGGGATCGAGCCGTCGTTTCCGGTGCGGGCCAGGAGCCCGGGGATCTCCGCGGCGCGCGCCTGGTTCTCCCCCTTCCTGCGGCTGACGCCGCCCGAATCCTCGACGAGCTTGCAGCGGCCGCAGGCTTTCGGCCAGGCGCCGTCGCGCATCTGGACGCGGACCTCCTTCATGAACGCCGAGTTCATGATGGCGTTCGAGTCGTGATCGGCCGGCGCGGACATCCTCGTTCCGTCGGGCCGGCGGAGCGAGTTGTCGAGGCCGTCGCTCGTGCAGCAAAGCTGGATCTCGCCGCCGATGTTCGTGAATCGGTGGATCCAGGGAAGCACGCAGAATGTCGGTGGAACCGGTTCCATGACCTTCCTATTGGACGGTTGAGCTCGGGGTCGTCAGGTAGGGTGCGAGGTACTTTCCGGTGTAGCTTCTCTTGGCCTTGATCACTTCCTCGGGCGCTCCCGCGGCCACGATCTCGCCCCCGTCGGCACCGCCCTCGGGCCCGAGGTCGATGATGTGGTCGGCGACCTTGATGATGTCGAGGTTGTGCTCGATCACGATCACCGTGTTGCCCTGGTCGACGAGCGCCTGGAGCATGGCCACGAGCTTGTTCACGTCGTCGAAGTGGAGGCCGGTGGAAGGCTCGTCGAGGATGTAGACCGTCTTGCCGGTGCCGCGCTTGGAAAGCTCGCGGGCCAGCTTGATCCGCTGGGCTTCGCCGCCTGAAAGGGTCGTGGAGCTCTGTCCGAGATGGATGTAGCCCAGGCCCACGTCGTTCAGCACGGCCAG
>CAYZKI010000214.1:0-3007 GCA_964478745.1 uncultured Bacteriovoracaceae bacterium | reverse complement strand
ATCCAGGGTACCGCGTCGAAGAACTCGTAGGCCTCGGCCGCGGTGAGATCGAGCACGTCGGCGATGTTCTTGCCTTTGTAACGGATGTCGAGCGTCTCGCGATTGTAGCGGCGGCCGCGGCAGACGTCGCAGCGGACGAAGACGTTCGGCAGGAAGTGCATCTCGATCTTCTTCACGCCGTCGCCCTCGCAGGCCTCGCAACGACCGCCCTTCACGTTGAAGGAGTACCGACCCGGCCCGTAGCCGCGGACCTGGGATTCCGGAAGCTGGGCGAAGAGATCGCGGATGAAGGTGAAGAGACCCGTGTACGTGGCCGGGTTGGATCGCGGCGTCTTCCCGATCGGGCTCTGGTCGATATCGATGACCTTGTCGACGTGCTCGAGGCCCGAGACGGACTTCACGCCCAGGTCGCCGTACTCGACGTCGTAGATCTCCTGCACGAGATAGCGGTAGAGCGAGTCGATGACGAGCGTGCTCTTGCCCGAGCCTGAAACGCCGGTGACGCAGGTGAAGACGCCGAGCGGGAAGTCGACCGAGACGTTCTTCAGATTGTTCTGTGAGGCGCCCTCGATGCGGATGACGCGGTCCTTGTTGATCGGGCGCCGCTGCTTGGGAACCGGCACCTCGAGCTCGCCGCGCATGTAGCGCCCGGTGAGGCTTTCCTTCGATTTGAGGATCTGCTCGCGGGTCCCTTCGGCCACGATGTGGCCGCCCAGGGTTCCGGCCCCGGGGCCGAGGTCGACGACCCAGTCGGCGGCCTCGATGGTGTCGCGGTCATGCTCGACGACGAGCACGCTGTTGCCGAGATCGCGGAGCCGGGTCAGCGTGGAGATCAGCTTGTGGTTGTCACGCTGGTGAAGGCCGATCGAGGGCTCGTCGAGCACGTAGATGACGCCGACGAGCGAGCTGCCGATCTGGGTGGCGAGCCGGATGCGCTGGGCCTCGCCGCCGGAAAGCGTCTGCGCCGAGCGCGAAAGGTTCAGGTAGCCGACGCCGACCTCGTTGAGGAATCGGAGGCGTTCCTTGATCTCCTTGAGGATGCGCTCGCCGATCATGCGCTCGCGCTCGGTCACGTGGAGGGTCGAGAAGAAGTGCGCGAGCTCCGTCAGCGAGAGCCGTGAGAGCTCCGCGATGCTCTGCTCGGCGAGCAGGAAGTGGAGCGACTCCTTGCGGAGGCGCGTGCCTTTGCATTCGGGGCACGGCGCGTTCTCGGGGGTGGCGTCGAAGGGAATGATGAGCTGCTCCGCTTCTTCTTCCTCATCCTCCTCGTCGCGCTCGGCGGCCGGATCGACGCCCAGGCCTTCGCACTTCGGGCATGCGCCCATGGGGCTGTTGAACGAGAACGTGCGGGGCTCCGGCGCGGGGTAGCTGACGTGGCAGTCCGGGCAGGCGAACTTCTCGGACATGAGCGTCTCGGTGCGCTGATTCCCTTCGAACGTTTCGAGCACGAGCTGCCCTTCGCCGAGCTTGAGCGCGAGATCGACCGAATCGCTGACGCGGGTGGAGAGCGTGCCGAGGTCGCCCTTGATGATCAGGCGGTCGACGTACACGTCGATGTCGTGCTTCTTGTTCTTGTCGAGCGAGAACTCCTGGGAGAGATCGAGCACCTCTCCGTCGATGCGCACGCGCACGAACCCCCGCTGACGGAGGTTCTGGAGCTCCTTCTGATACTCCCCTTTCCGGCCGCGAACGATCGGCGCGAGGATCGCGAGCTTCGAGCCCTCCTCGGACGAGAGAATGAGATCGACGATCTGCTGGGGAGACTGGGAGCGGATCGGCTTGCCGCACTTCCAGCAGAACGGCTTCGCGATTCGCGCGTAGAGCAGGCGAAGGTAGTCGTGGATCTCGGTGACCGTGCCGACCGTCGAGCGTGGGTTGTAGCTCGTGGTCCGCTGCTCGATGGAGATGGTCGGACTGAGGCCGGTGATCGACTCGACCTCGGGCTTGCCGAGCTGCTCGAGGAACTGCCGCGCGTACGCGGACAGGCTTTCGACATAGCGGCGCTGCCCTTCGGCGTAGATGGTGTCGAAGGCGAGCGACGACTTCCCGGAGCCGCTCGGTCCGGTCAGGACGACCAGCTGGTTCCTCGGGATGACGGTGGTGACGTTCTTGAGGTTGTGGACACGCGCGCCTTTGACGACGATGGCTTCGTCGTTCGCCTCGGGGAACGCGGCCATCATCGACTTCCCGTTAGGACCGGGGGCCGACGCGCGCGCGGGCTTCTTCGATCGCCCTTTGGAGGCGGGTTCCTGGCTGGGTGAGCGGCTCAAAACGACTCTCCTGAGTCGTTCAGAGTTATCAGAAAACCCACATCCCGGGCAATCTCGGGCTTAGTGGCCGGCGCCGCCCTCGGTGTTCACCGGAGGATGGCCGATCGATTTCGCGGCGTCCCGGAGCGAAGCCTCGACCAGCGAGCGGACCTCGGCGAGCCGGGCCTCCGAGGGCGCCTCGAAGCGGAGGACCAGCACGGGCTGGGTGTTCGATGCGCGAACGAGGCCCCAGCTGTCGCCGAACTCGACGCGTACGCCATCGATATCGTTGATCTTATGGTTCTTCGCGAGACGCTTCTTCGTCTCCTCGACGAGCAGGAACTTCTTCTCCTCCTCGCAGTCCACCCGGATCTCCGGCGTGGTGAAGGAGGGCGGAAGATCGGCGAGAAGCTGCGAGAACGGCCCCGAGGTCGAGGAGGCGATCTCGTAAACCCGCAGGGCGGCGTAGATGGCGTCGTCGAAGCCGAAGTAGCGGTCAGCGAAGAAGATATGGCCTGACATTTCGCCCGCGAGCGCGGCCTTGGTCTCCTTCATCTTGGACTTGATGAGCGAGTGACCGGTCTTCCACATGATCGGCTTGCCGCCGTTCTTGGCGATGTCGTTGTAGAGGCGGCTGCTGGACTTCACCTCCGAGATGACGGTGGAGCCCGGGCGCTCCTTCAGGATGTCGCGCGAGAGGATCACCATGAGCTCGTCGCCGAAGATGATGCGGCCCTTCTCGTCGACCAGCCCGATGC
>CAYZKI010000213.1:5574-6104 GCA_964478745.1 uncultured Bacteriovoracaceae bacterium | reverse complement strand
CCCGTCTAGCCTATAGGGGACCATTTAAGTTTCTCCGCTCGGAGATCCGATAGGTGATGGGAGAAGGTATGAAGCTTCAGCGATTCTTGAAACAGCTGTGGAACGACGAACGGGGACAGTCCACGACTGAGTACATTCTCATTCTGGCGGTCGTCGTGATGATCGCCATGAAGGTGAAGAAGGAACTTCCCGGTCGAGTCGGAAACGTCCTGAACCAGGTCACCTCCGGCATCGACGAAGCGGCAAACATGCAGATGAACTGAGGGCGCAGCCGCTCTTAGTCCGCTTCCGGGTTCCCGAACGCTTTCACGCTGAAGCCACTACCCTCAGGGAAGATGGGGTATGGTTCTTCGCTCTGTATTCAAACGATTCTTGAAGGATGAGGACGGCCAGGCGACCGTCGAGTACATCCTTTTGCTCTCGATCACCGTCGTCGGTGCGGCTTCCTTCGCGCGCGTGATCATGAGCTCGCTCGACCGCGCCGTTCTCCGGCTCGGCGGCCAACTCGAGAAAGATCTCAAGACCGGGAG
>CAYZKI010000213.1:0-5564 GCA_964478745.1 uncultured Bacteriovoracaceae bacterium | reverse complement strand
CCTGAATGTTTGGGAGAACTGAGCCCTCGTTTTTCCTCGTTGCCGTCTCGCTGATCGGCGTCGCGGGCGCCGCGATGGATCTCGCCATCGGCAAGATCTACAACGCGTTCAATCTTCCGGTACTGCTCCTGGGGCTCGGGCTCTCGACGTACTTCCTGGGGTTGACCGGGCTCGGCGCGGGCGCCTTGGGCGCGGCGCTCGGTCTCGTTCTCTACGGCTGGATGTTCGCGATCCGGGTGATGGGCGGCGGCGACGTGAAGTTCCTGATGGCGCTCGGCGCGTGGGGCGGGGCGGAGTTCGCGGTAAAGACCGCGCTTCTCGGCGTGCTCGCCGGCGGCGCGCTCGCGGTGGTCCTGCTCGCGTTCAAAGGCAAGCTTCCGGGCTTCATCCGGCGCATGCGCGCCTTCACGAGAAGCCTGTTCGTGAGCATGGCCGTGCGCGACCTCGAGGTGCAGAAGCCGCAGATCGATTCCACGCAGACCATGCCGTACGGGGTTCCGATCGCGATCGCCGCGATCTGGATCGCTTACGAGGATCCGTTCGTGAAGTGGGGGATCGCGCTATGGTGAGATCCCTGCTTTCGAGCGGAACCCGCCTCGGTGCCCCGCGCTCCATACTCGCGAACGAGCGCGGCCAGGCCATCACCGAATACATCCTGATGCTCGCCATCGTGGGAATCATGTTCGCGGTTGTAGTGCAGGGGCTCGGGGAGCGGCGCGTGCTCGAGGGAATCGCCAAGCCCGTGACGGAGGAGTTCGCGCGCGTTTATCGCTACGGCCATCCGAAGGCGAAGGGATATGATGATGGAGGGCCGGAGTTCCATCCTCGCGCGCGCTCGGGTCGGAACAGCTTCAGGATCTTCATCAACTCGAGGCAGAGATGAGGCAGGTACGGCTGGATTCACGTGGGCAATCGACGATCGAGTTCGCGCTCACGCTCATGCTGATCGCGATCTTCTCGCTCTTCTACGTCCAGCTTTCGCTGGTCTTCGCCTACGGCAACTTCGTCCACTACGCGACGTTCATGTCGGCTCGCGCCTACCTGGCCAGCGGGCCCACGAAGGCCGACCAGGCCGGCCGGGCGCGCGACGTGATCGTCAAGATGCTCCAGAGATCGTCGGGCGAGGCCGGGACCGGCAGGTTTCCGTCGCTCGGGAAGGGGTTCGGCCCCGGAAATCCCCCGGGATTCCAGGTCGACGACCCTCCTCAGTACGACCCGGTCAACCGTGACTTTAGTTGGATGCAGGGAGTCCGATACACTTTTAGGAGCCGTCTTTTCGCGGTCCCGCTCGGAAGGTCATCCGGGACGGGCGGCGGGGGAAGCGTCAATGTCGTGACGCTGACCTCCGAGAGCTGGCTCGGGCGCGAACCTTCTTACGAGGAATGCGCGGAGGAGATGAGTGAAAGGAAAGGAATCTTCGACAATGGTTGTTGAAGGCCTCCGGGCCGGGTCCCTCTCCGGGAACCGGTCGGGACAGAGTCTGCTCGAGTTCCTCCTGATGCTTCCCGTGATGTTCGGGATGGCGGCGCTCCTTCTTAAGTTCAACTCGGCCATCCAGGTTTCGATCGTCAACCAGCAGTATGCGCGCGCCCAGACGCTTTGGCTGGCGTTCAACAGCCCGGTTTATCCTTACCTGCGGCTGCGCGAGGAAGAGCTCACCTCGAGCGGCTTCAATCAGATGCTCATCGGCGTTTCCGACAACGCGGCCCCGGACGACGGCGAAAGCCAGTATGTTCCGAAAGCCTCGGTCCAGAACGTGGCCCGCCGCAAGCCCGCGTCTTTCGGCGGCGACCAGAACCAGCAGGAGCCGAACGAGAGGTCGCTCGTCCGCATCCGCAGCACGGTCACGCTTTGCACGCAACCCAACGTCGTTTCCGGCCAGGGCAGGGATGTCCCCATCCTTCCGCTCTCGGGCGGCAAGGCGTCCGGCCTCTCCAACCTGACTGAAGGCTCGAGATTCGAGTACTGCAAGTCGCCCCTGGAGTATCTGTGAAGAGGTGCTTATGAATAACCGCGCGCTCTCCCTCTCGATGATCATGGCGGCGGTCGCGGTCTGGTTCGTCTACGAGTACGTGACCGGCATCGAGCAGGAAACCCAACGCAAGTTCGGAACCGAGGTGCTCGTGCTCAAGGCCAAGCGCGACATCAAGGAGATGGAGACCATCAACGAGACGCTGATGGACTTCGAGCCGATCCCGAAGCGGTTCCTCGAGCCCGCCGCCGTGTTCTTCGAGGCGAAGGAAGACCAGAAGGAAGCCATCACCAGCAAGAAGAACCTTTCGGGCACGGTCGCGGTGGTCCCGATCAAGAAGGGCGAGCAGATCACCTACAACAAGCTCATGGAGCCCGGCATGCGCACGGGTCTCTCGCCTCAGATCACGCCCGGCAAGCGCGCGATCTCGGTTCCGGTGAACGAGGTGAGCGGCGTCTCGAAGCTCGTAAAGCCCGGCGACCGCGTCGACATGATCGCTGTGATCAGCATGGGACAGGGCGCGGCCAACAAGGTGGCGCGTACGATCCTCCAGGACGTCGTCGTGCTCGCGGTCGGCCGCAGCGTGACCAACAACGTCGCGCGCACGGTCGAGCTCGACCAGTACACGGGCAAGGAAAAGGTGCGGAACCTGGCCGAAGACCCGAACTTCGCTTCGGTGACCCTCGAGGTCGAGCCGGCGCAGGCGCAGGCCATGGCCCTGGTGCTCGCCGCGGGCGACAACCAGCTGAGCCTGTCGCTCAGGAACAACGACGATACGGACCGCGTGCAGGTCGAGCCCGTGCAGCTCGGCGACGTGGTGGGGGACCGCATCCCGGCGGCGGCGGTGAAGAGACAATGACGGAACTCCGGCGCCAGCTCCAGGCACTCAAGGCATCGTTCGGGATCGCGCTGCTGGCGCTGATCGCGGCGGTCCTGACTGTCTACTCGATCAGCGCCGAGGCCGAGACCTCGAAGCTCACGAGCGACGCTTCCGAGAAGCAGGCCGACCGGAGACGCCTCCTCCTCTCGGCGGGCGAGGACAAGGCCGTCGACCTCGAGTTCGAGGCGAACGCGGGCGCGAACGGGATCAGCATCGGCAACCCGACCGTCGTGGCGACCACGCTCGTGAAGGTCGGCGAACAGCGCCAGATCGTCTTCAAGCCCCTGAAGGCCGGGGACACGACCGTCACGGTTCGCGACGTCGACGGCACCATCCGGCTGATCTTCACGGTGAAAGTGACGGGAGCGAACCTGCTCCGCATCGCGGGCCAGCTCAGGAACATCCTGCGCGACGTGGAAGGCCTCGAGATCCGAGTGGTCGGGAACCGCATCGTGGTCGAGGGCGAGCTTCTCGTCCCGGCCGACTACGGCGATCTCGTCACCGTGCTGAGCGACGAGGAGTACGCCAAGGTCACCCTCAACAAGGCCAGGCTCTCGCCGCTTGCCATGTCGGTCCTCGCCAAGCGCATCCAGGAAGACATCAACACCTTCGCCCCGAACGTGAAGACCCGTGTCGTGAACGGCGTGATCTTCCTCGAGGGAACGGTCGACAACGTGGACCAGGCCCGCCGCGCCGCCAAGGTGGCGCTGATCTACATGCCCGAGCTCAGGCCTGGCAACCCGCTCACGATCGCGGCCAAGCCGGAGGCGGTGGGGCTTCAGGTGCCCCGCAGCCTGATCCAGAACTTCATCGTCGTTAACCCGCCGCCTCCGCGCAAGCAGGAGAAGCTGGTGCGCGTGACGCTTCACTTCGTGGAGCTCGCGAAGGACTACAACAAGTTCTTCGGCTTCAAGTGGGAGCCGGGATTCACCCTCGATCCGCAGATCCAGATCGGCTCGACGGCGGCCGGAGGAGTGGGCGGCAACACCGGCCCCTCGTTCAGCGCCACGATCTCGAGCCTCATCCCGAAACTGCAGACCGCCCAGGAGGCGGGTTACGCCCGAATTCTCAGGATGGGCACCGTGGTGGTCCGCAGCGGCCAGCCCGCCACGCTCGTCGAGCAGACCGAGTTCCCGTTCTTCCAGCCGGGATCGAACAACCAGCTCGTTCCCGGAAAGCAGCCCGTGGGCCTCGAGGTGGGCGTCACTCCGCGCATCCTGGGCCAGAGCGAGGATATCGAGCTTGACCTCAAGATGAACCAGATCACCTTCGTTTCGCGGACCAGCGGGGGCGGCCCTCCCGTCACCGCCAACCACAAGGTCGAGACCAAGGTCTACATCAAGTCGAACGAGACGGCGGCGGTGGCGAGCGTGAACTCGACCGACGTCGGCACCGACTTCAACAAGGACGATCCGGAAACGGGCGCGACCGCGACAGGCGACCCGATCTTCACGCTCAGGCGCTCGAAGAACTTCCGCAAGAAGAAGTCGCAGACGGTGATCTTCGTCACCCCGCAGATCATCGAGAACGCCTCGGAAGGTACCGAGGATCTGAAGAGGAACTTCAGACTCAAGGTGAACTAAGGACGGATAATGCCAGGCCATATCATCGCCGTAGTCGGCGGAAAAGGCGGAGTCGGAAAGAGCGTGTTCGCGGCGAACCTCGCGATCGCGTCGCTGCAGGAGACCAAGCAGCGCCCGCTCATCGTCGACCTCGACCTCAACAGCCTGGGTGACCAGAACGTCATCCTGAACCTGAACCCGGAGAAGAGCATCGTCGAGCTCTCGAAGATGCCCGCGGGCCCGATCGACCCGAAGACTCTCGCGCCGTTCATGGTCAACGCGTCGGGCGGCTTCAGCTTCATCGCGTCGCCGAAGGACGCGATCATCGCGCGCGACATCGACGTCGAGGGGCTCGGGAAGTTCCTCAAGGCAGTCACCAACGTGTTCAACCTCGTGGTCGTCGACTGCGGCAACGGCGCCGATCCGTGGGCCCTGAAGGTCATGGAGTACGCGACGGCCATCTTCGTCGTCACGACCGCCGACCTCATCGTCCTGAACCAGACCAAACGCGTCCTTTCCAAGATCCAGGAGCTCCTGTTCCCGCCGGAGATGGTCCAAATCGTCGTGAATCGCTACTCGGCGACGAACATCATCACTCCCCAGATCATCCAGAAGAACCTCAATCGGGCGATCTTCGCCGCTATTCCCGAGGACGCGGCGACTTGCGAAGCGGCGCTCGCAAAGAGCTCGCCCCTTTGCGTGAGCGCCGCCAACACGGCTATCGCGCGCGCGTACCACGACCTGGTCCGCAAGATGATGCAGACGAACCTGCTCGACAACCTCGCCAAGCTCAAGAAGCCCACGGGCGTGGCCGCGAATGTCCAGGCCGCGAACGCGGCCCTGCCGGGTGCGGGAGCGCCGGCGGCGGGCGGGGGCGCCCAGGACATGATGTCGCGCTCGAGCGCGGCGCCGATCGACGCTTGGACGGCGATGAAGCTCCGCATTCACAAGGCCCTGGTCGAGCAGATGGACCTGAAGAAGATGAGCGGCGACCAGAACGACCCGAAACAGCGGGCGATTCTGCGCGAAAAGACCCAGAAGGCGATCCTGGACATCATCGGTACCGAGGACACGAGCTCGCTCCTGACCTCGCGCGAGCTCAAGGCGCAGATGGCCAAGGAAGTCCTCGACGAGGCGCTCGGCCTGGGCC
>CAYZKI010000212.1:0-6120 GCA_964478745.1 uncultured Bacteriovoracaceae bacterium | reverse complement strand
GCGGCAGCTGCGGCAGCCGCGGAGGCGCAGGCCGAGATCCAGTTGAACGAAAAGCAGAAAAAGAACGGGAAACACGCTGTCGCGAAGGCGAAGGCGACCACCGCGAAGGTGAAGGCGCTCTCGAAGGATATCGAGGAAGCGGCCGAAGCGGCGCGCGTGGAAGCCGAGAAGGCGCGCGAAGAAGCCGAGCTCCAGAAGGAAATCGCCGCCGAGCTCGAGCACGACGCCGTCCAGACCGCGAGCCTGGTGAAGGAAGACTGCTCGCCCGTGAACGCGACCCGCGAGAGGCTCGTTCTCGAGTACGCCCCGCTCATCAAGTACATCGCGCAGAAGATCGCGGCGCGGCTTCCCGCCAACATCGAGCTCGACGACCTGATCAGCTCGGGCGTGATCGGCCTGATGGACGCGATCGAGAAGTACGACGCGTCCCGCGACAACAAGTTCAAGACCTACGCCGAATTCCGCATCCGCGGCGCGATCCTCGACGAGCTTCGCGCGCAGGACTGGGTTCCGCGCTCCGTGCGCGAGAAGGCCAAGCTCCTGGAGCGCGTGTACGCGAGGATCGAGCAGCAGAAGGGCAGGCACGCGACCGACGAGGAAGTGTGCGCCGAGCTGCGCATCAGCCAGGACGAGTTCCACGACCTGCTCAACCAGGTCCGCAGCGTCTCGCTGCTTTCGTACGACGATCTTTCGAGCTTCTCGAAGGCCGACAAGCGCACCTTGCACGGCTTCGGCGAGAGCGGCTCCAAGTCGCCGACGCCCTACAGCGAGGTGAACGTCGCGCACGTGAAGCACATGATCGCCGAGGCGATCGGCGACCTGCCCGAGAAGCAGCGCCTGGTGCTGTCGCTCTATTACTACGAAGACCTCAACCTCAAGGAGATCGGCAAGGTCCTCGACGTGACCGAGTCGCGCGTGAGCCAGCTGCACACGCAGGCGATCCTGAAGCTCAAGGCGAAGCTCCGCAATCACTGGGACGAGTTCATCAGTCTTTTAGGCTGATTCGTTCGCGGGCGGAATTGGCAGGCAGGCCCAGCTCGGTCAGCTTTTTCGCTTTCCTTTCTAGGGCCCCGAGGGGCCCTGAAAGGAATGGCGAAAAAGAATCTCGTGGGCCTGCCTGCCAATTCCGCCCACGAGCGAGTCAGCCTAAAAAGCGAAATGACGGCCCTAACGTTGGTGAGGACGCCGCGCGGCCCGGTTATTCTCGCTCTTCTCTCCCGAGCGCAAAATGCGCAGCGGTTCCCACGGGGTTCTGGCCCGGGTTTCCTGGAGGCAAAGCCCACGAGATTCTTTTTCGCCATTCGTTTCAGGGCCCGGAAATGGCCAAGGCCCGGAGGGTTCGCAAACCCCGTCCGGGCCCTAGAAACGAAAGCGAAAAAGCTGACCGAGCTGGGCTTTGCCTCCAGGAACCCGGGCCAGAACCCCGTGGGAACGACTAGGCAGCCTGGGGCAGGACCCCGTGAACGTGTTCCTTCTGCAGCTCCTCGCAGAACGCGCGAACCGCGTCCTGGTCAGCCTTGGACTGGAAGGTGAACTGGATGCCGATCCGGTAGGAGAACTTCTCGGCCGAAAGGATCTTGCCGCCGCGGTTGGACTCCTCGCACCACAGGACGCGGCCCTTCACGTAGAAGCGCTTCGGATGCTCGAACGTGATCGCGATTTCCTGGCCCTGCGCGAAGGCGACCTCGGCGAAGAGGCCCACGCCGAAAGGCGAGATGTCGTTGAGAACGATTCGCGCCGGCGAAACGGTCGGAACCTGACCGGGAATGGTCACTGTCCGGATCTCCGCCGTCACGCGTTTGATATGGAGAAACTTTTTTACTTTCTCGCGCTTTTTCTTCTGTCGGCTTCTGCTCGGGGCCTGCCACATACGTCCGCGATCTCCCTGTAAGACGGCCAAAGTAGGGTAACTGAATGATTATCCGACGCGTCGAGAAACCTGACAATGTGTCAACCGGGACATCCAACCCGAATTCCTGGAAGATTTAACCCGACATCCCGAGGCCCTAACGCAGCCAGACGCCCGTCCTCCCCCTCGCCGAAACGACGAAGGAGCACTCCAGTCTGGCTGTTCGCTTCGGCTCTTCCGTCGGGAGGGCTGCGAGATTCTTTTTTGCCATTCGTTTCAGGGCCCGGATACACCAAGGGCCCGGAGGGTTCAAAACCCCGTCCGGGCCCTAGAAACGAAGGCAAAAAAGCTGACCGAGCCAGCCCTCCCGACGGAAGAGCCGAAGCGAAGACCTAGATCTGGAGAGCGATCCGGAGAGCGTAGCGCCGATCCTGCTGATCCCCGACGTTCAACCGCATCTCCTCGCCGTAGGTGGCGAGCTCGAACGTCGCGAACCGGGAAAGGATGGCCAGGCCGCCCGAGATGTAGCCCTGGTTGAAGCCGATCCTCGGCGCCAGGATCCCGTAGTGGGCCTCCATGCCCAGGTGGACCGTGCGGAAAAGGCTTCCGCCGCCGTTGTTGCCGATGTCCTGGAACTCGAGGGCGGCGGTCACGTCGGTGAACTTCCACCATTTCGGCTTGCGGGCCGCGATGCCGAACCCGAGGGCCCGGGGAGCGGGCGGGGGCGTCTCGGTGATGTTGTCCATCTTGGCGATCGTGAAATCGCCGCCGATCACGTTGCTCAGCACGGCGCCCGCTTCGAACGTGGCGCCTTCCCACTCGAGCGGAAGCTTGTACAGGCCGCCGATGTCGAAGTCGACCTTGCCGCCGCCGCTCGCGCCGTAGGCCGTTCCGCGCAGGATGTCGACCAGGCCGAAAACCTGCTTGGAGGCCACGCGGTACTGGAACCTGGCGTTGAGGCCCGCGGTCAGCGCGTCGTCGTCGAGGAACTTGTGGGCGACGCTGAAGTTCGGGCCCACGTCGGCGATCACGTCGATGTCCGGGTCGCCCGAGCGCTGGATGTCGCCGTCGAGCTGGATGCTCGTCAGGATGCCGAACGCGAACGCGAGCTTGCCCGCCTCCTTGCCTTCCTCGGCGGGCTTCGCGGGGAAGTAGACCGACGGAAGCGAGAGCTGCACGCGCGCGTGGTGGTTCTCGCCCGCGTTCTCGGCGATCTGGTTCAGGGCGTCGTCCCCGGCGCTCAGGATGTCCGGGATGTTCGTGATCGAGGTCGAGTTCACCTCGACCATCGGGTCGAGGATCGTCACGCGGAAGCGCGGGTTCGCGATGGTGCGGGCCGGGTTTCCGTGGAAGTTCTCGTCGTAGAGGCCGGTGGTGACCTTCACGCCGCCCATGCCCGAGCTGCGGATGCTCTGGTAGGGCTTGATGATCTGCTCGAGAGCGAAAGCCGGCGCGGAGGAAACGAAGAGGGAAGCGAGCGAAAGGGTGATGATCTTCTTCATGGTGAATTCCTTTAGTTTCCGACGCCGTTGGTGATGAGGTACCAGCGCAGGCAGTTGTCCGTGCCGATCGCCAGGATCTGGGTGGCGAAGTCACCGGTGCTCTGGTTGGTGGCGCCCATGAGGGTGAGCGCCGGATTGATCTCGGAAAGCGCCGCGCGGATCATGCCCCAGGTCGGCGTGGAGTCGAAGTCGGTCTCGGCCGTCGTATCCATCCCGCCCGGATCTGCGCCAGCGCCGATCACGGTTCCGGCCGGAGCGCTGCAGGCGGCGTTGCAGGTGCCCGCGTTCGCCGCCAGGCAGGCATTGAGGGTCGCCGAGGAGACCAGATCGGTCTTCTTCAAGTTGCCGACCACCTGCGAATCCTGGCCGAGGATCGCGCCGACCATGGCCAGCGCCGAGACGAAGCGGACCAGCCCCTTCTGCTCGTTGGTCGTGATCGAGTCCGACTCGTTGAAGGCACGATAGGTCTCGAGCCGCGTCGTTTCGCCCGGCGAGCGCAGGCTCATGCTGTTGGCGATGCTCGTGATGATGGAGCCCGGGGTGCCGTCGCCCTTGCCGAGCGCCGAGATGAAGGCGCCCATCGAGGCGCCCTGCCCATCGAGCCTGAGGAACGCCATCTCCGCACGGACCTGGTCCGAGGGCGAGGAGATCTTGTTGTAGTACTCACGCGCGCAATCGAGGTCGCCCGCGTCGAAGCAGGCGCGGGCCGCCGAGGTCAGCTGTGCCGTGTCGTCGCCCGGGCCGTCGATCGGATCGAAGATGTTGCATGAAGTCAAAGAAAAGACCGCGGCAGTCAGAGCCGCGCCGAGTGCGAGTTGCGGTGCGCGTTTCACGGAGCCTCCTTGGCAGGGTGTGCTTTGAAGCTCTTAGAGTACGGGCGAACCCGACGCGCGTAAATGGCCAGATACGAAGAAATTCGAGGACGGATAGACGCGGCGCGTGTTGCGTTGGGCGCGGGGTTCGATATGCAGGAGGAAACGTTTGGGGGGAATCGGGATGGCCAGAAATGCTTTCATCCTGTTCGGGGTTCTGCTTTCGATGCATGCGCCCGGGTTCGCGTGGGCACAACCGGTACAGCTCCGCCCGGAGATTTACGGCGGGAGCCATGTCACTTCCCGCGACGCGGTCTCGAAGCGGGTCGCGGCGCTCACTCGGGGAGGCGACTTCGAGTGCACGGGAACTTTCATCGACACCGATCTTTTTCTGACGGCCGCTCATTGCCTCGAAGGCAAGAAGCCGGCCGGCATCACCACCGGCCTCGACGTGAGAAAGGGCGGGCTCGCTGACCTTTCGGTCTCGGGCTTCGAGATCCATCCCGAATACCCGGCGAACCGGACCGCCGACGTCGACGCCTATGACATCGCCCTCGTCCGCTTCACCGGCGGCCTTCCTAAAGGAGCGATGATCGCCCCGATGGTGCCGGCGCAGTTCGCGCTCCAACCCGGCGATCCGGTGATCGTGGCGGGCTACGGCAACGCGCGGGCCTCGTCGAAGGCCTGGGGCAACGGAATCCTGAGAAAGGCCGAGCTACCGGTGCTCGACTACTTCCTCGGAAAGACCGAGATGAGCCTCGAGCAGGACGGGTCTACGGGGATCTGTTTCGGCGACTCCGGCGGCCCGGCATTCGTGAAGATCCAGGGCGTCCTGCACCTGGTGGGCGTGGCCGACCGGGTGTGGAAGTCCAACTGCGGGAAGGCCGCGGATTACGCGAAGGTGACCTCGCACTTCGACTGGATCAACGAAGCCGCCGCCCGCCTGCGCGGCGCCGCTACTCCGTAACTTCGAACTCCACGCGGCGGTTCACCGCGCGTCCCTGGAAGTTCCCGTTGTCGGCGACGGGCTCGGATTCCCCGAGGCCCACGGCCTCGAGCGTGTTCGCCTTGAACCCGTGCCTCTCGATGAGCGCCTTGCGGATGGCTTTCGCGCGCCGCTCGCTCAGGTCCTGGTTGTAGGCCTCGGGCCCGAGCGAATCGGTGTGCCCCTCGATACGGACCAGCCGGAACGCCGGGCCTTCGCGCAGGGCCTTGGCGATGTCGGTCAGGATGGGCTCCGACTCGGCGGTCATCGTGTCGGAATCGAACTCGAACTTGATCTCGCCGGTACTGATCAGCTTGCCCTGGCGCTCGTAGGATTTCGTGTCCCGCTTGAAGATCGGTCCGATCGTGTAGTTGATGCCGCCGTAGGCGCGCCAGTCGGGAGAGGAGGCCCCGTGCGAGAGCTCGGTCCCGATTCCCGCGTGGAGCGCCATCGCGTCCCAGGCGGTGTGCTTGATGCCGGCGAGGAGCTCCAGCGCCGAAGCCGTGCGGTCGCCGTAGTCGTCGCGTCGGTTCGCGGGAACGCCGCCGAAAACCTCGAGCACCAACCGGGTGGCCGAGTTGGGGATGAGATAGTTCCCGGCCGCGGACGCGATCCACTGGCTGCCGATCGGGGTGACGAACGATCCCGGAGTCTGGGTCCCGGGATTCGCGGCGCGATATCCGAGGTTCAGCGCGATCGCGAAGCGCCCGAGCGTGCGGTCGCCGGCGAGCTCGAAGTTCCACGTCGGCCCCGCGCCCTGTCCGACATAGGGGTTGTTGATGATGAGGTTCCAGTTCACCGTCGCGATCGCGGCGATGCCGCCGTTGTCGTCGCCTTTCAGGCGGTACTTCGTCATCGCGCGAAGCTCGGTGAGGCCCCGTTTCGAGAACTCGCCGTGGGTTCCGTTCGAGGAGACGCTCTGAAGCCAGACTTGAGGGAGGCTCAAGCCGATTTCCCAGTCGGGAAGAAGGC
>CAYZKI010000211.1:0-6120 GCA_964478745.1 uncultured Bacteriovoracaceae bacterium | reverse complement strand
GAGTACGCGCGGCTGCGCGCGATCGCGGAAAAGAAGCTGGGCGGGAAGGTGGGCCACCAGCACAACGTCTTCGCGCTTCCGGACGATCCGGAGGTCCGCGCCCGCATCGCCCCTTACCTCGCGGATCTGATGGATACCGGCGCCTGGCACCTGTACTTCCGCCAGGCGGGGCGAAATCCCGAGGAGCTCGAAACGACGATCCTGACCCATCCCTATCTCGGCCTGTACACGCGCAGCGCGAGAAACAACCTCGTCGAAGCCTACAGGAGCGGCGACCCGGCCCAGTTCACCGACAAGTACCGCTTCCAGGGCGCGCGCAAGGCGACGGGTGATCCGGAGCTGCCGGGGCAGGAGGGGAAGACCCTCTTCGACAACGAGCAGCGCTCGGGAAACAAGCGCGAGAACAACCGCGACTTCATGGCCGACGCCTTCGTGGCGCGCGTCTCGACCGGCGACTACTCCGGCCTCCAGGACGTCACAAAGCTCGACTTCGATCCGAACGCCCCCTTGAGCGACCTTCTCAAGGGGCACCTGACGCCGCAGCAGATCGCCCTGATCCGGTTCGCCGCGGGCGAGAAGATCGACGACGAGATGATCAAGGCCGGGCTGCTCCAGTCGCACGCGAAGGGCGCGAAGAAGGGCCGGAGGTACCCGAACTCGATTCCCTACATCCGCCATTCGAGCTACTCGAACGCGAAGAACCAGTTCCGCAACAAGTTCGTCGCCCCGCTCCTGCCGTTCGAGAAGCGCTGGAACATCGGGACGAAGGTCCAGCTCCTCAAGAAGGAGCAGAAGAAGTTCGCCGAGGGGCTGTACAAGGTGGCCTTCGACTACCTGACCCGCACCTCCGGCGAGCCTTCGCGGATCGCCACGGTACGCGCCCGCGGCAAGGCGACCGAGGAGCTCGAGCGCCTGATCTACGACTTCAACGACGCCGTCCGCCTCGACAAGGACACGGAGCGGGTGATCATGCCCAAGGGCCCTCCTCCGCCTTCGATCCTCGTGAAGTCCGAGGGGCCGGTCGACGTCAACAAGCTCGACCTGGGCATCGAGAACTCGTTCCGGTTCCAGATCCGTCCCCGGAACCGCAAGGAGGCCGACGAGCAGATCAAGGCGGCGGTCGAGAAGTACAAGGAGCTGCGCGGGGGCGGGACGATCGAGAAGCTGGATGACGGCGGCCACGGCCACGGCCTTTCGCTGAGGTACCGGTACACGGATCCCAAGGGCCAGGTCTGGCGCTTCGAGTGGGACGGGATCAACCGCTCCTACCGCGAAGGCAAGGCCTACTGGACCCGCGGGGGCCACATCGAGGTTCCGACGCCCAAGTTCGCGCCGCAGACCATGGACGAGCTGACGCCGCTCTATTCCGGCATGCGCGAGCTGAACAATTACCCGATGCGCTCGGCGGGCGGCGCGCACATCAATATCGACATCTCCTCGTTCAAGCTGACCGAGGCCGAAGCCAAGCGGTACAAGGAGCTCCGGGTGTTCTCGGCCAAGCAGCTCGAGGAGCAGGGGCTCATGGCCGAGTTCAAGGCGCTCGACGAGAAGGACCGCGCGGGAGCGAGGAGGGTCGCCAACTTCATCGCGCTCTTCGAATCGCGGAGAGAGGTCATCACGGCGATGTGGCAGCATCCCTTCCGCCGCCGGACCGGCATCATGGCCGAGGTGGACGACGAGTTCCTCTACAAACTGAAGAGGTTCAAGGGGAACTTCGACGATCTCGGGAAGTTCCTCTTCGACAACGGCTATTTCAACGCGTACATCTCGCGGAAACCGGCTTACATGCAGCTGAACGTGGTCGGCCTCATGGCCGATCACATCCCCGAGGCCTTCCTCAAGACGATCGACATCAAGAACCCGCTCCGGCGCTTCTTCCCGGCCTTCGGCGGCAAGGCCTCCGATCGCATCGAGCTCCGCCTGATCAACGCGGCCGAGAACGAGTACGTCGCGGGCCTGCAGATCAGGTACATCCGCGCGTTCGCGAACAAGGCCTTCAACGCCGAAGGGGCGCTCGACGTCCGCCGCGCCTACTCGGCCAACCAGCTCGAGCTCTGGAAGGAGAGGCCCGCGGAGTTCCTGACGGACATCCGGGCGCACCTGGTCGAGCTCGGCGAGTCGCCCGACCTGTACAATCCGGCCATTCGCGAGTCGATCATCGACCAGCGCTACGAGCCGTCCTACAAGAAGCCCTTGCGCAAGTATCAGGTCCGCCGCGTTCGCAACCCGGAGGAAGCGGGACCCCTCGAGCTGAGCCCGGATTACCTGAACGCCCGCGTCGCCGACGTGAAACGGCATCTCGGGGAGCTTCGAAGCGCGATCAAGGACGTCCGCAAGGCCGTCAACGGCCCGAACGTCGGCAGCCTGATCGAGTCGTATGATGCGGGCCTGGTCCGGATGGAACGCATGCTCCGGCAGAGGGCCTGGCTGGTCGAGGCCATGGACAAGAAGGACCGCGAGCTGGTGGTCGAGTTCGTCGAGGAGCTTCGCAGGTCCCGGCGCATCATCTCCGGCTCGATCGACGATCTGACGGCGAGGCAGAAACGCACTCTCGGAGCCCAGATCAAGTCATTCGAGAGCCGGCGCCGCGTGCTCGACTCGTACGTCGAGCGCCTCCGCCGGGTTGTCGCTTCCAAAGCGGCGAAAGCGTGATCCGCCGCCGGCGGGATCTTTCAGGTTCCGGTCGAAACTTTTCTTGACGATGACCCCCACCCGAACTAATCGGGGAGAGAGTAGTGCTTCAGTTTTTCTGAGGGGGAAAACAAATTGACGCGACTCTACTTGCTCGTGGCTGTTGGCTGTAGTGTTCTTTTCAGCGCTCCCTGTTTTGTGAACGATGCGGTCGCCAACCGGAATGCGCCGCCGAAACTGAAGAAGGCCGCCAAGAAGTCCGGCCAGGACCCGGAAGTCTCGAAGGCCTGGCACCTGGATGATATGGGCGCGCGCACGGCGTGGGGCACCACCCGCGGAAGTCCCGACGTGAAGATCGCGATCGTCGACAGCGGGATCGACTACAACCACGCCGACCTTTCCGGAAACATCGCCTTCAACGAGAAGGAGACGCCCGACAACGGCGTCGACGACGACAAGAACGGCTTCATCGACGATTACGTGGGCTGGGACTTCATCTGGGGCAACGGCCTGCCCTACGATAGGGCCGGACACGGCACCTTCCTGGCTTCCATCGCCGCGTCGGTGGCCGACAACGGCGTGGGCTCGGCGGGCGTCTGCCCCGAGTGCTCGATCATTCCGGTACGCTACCTGAACTACGACGGCCTCGGCGACACCGAGGACGCGATCGAAGGCATCTATTACGCGATCAAGCGCGGCGCTTCGGTCATCAACCTCTCGTTCGCGGGCGAGGGCTACGACGCCGATCTCAAGAAGGCGATCGAAGAGGCGGGCAAACAGGACATCCTGGTCATCGCCTCGGCGAGCAATGACGAAGCCAACCTGGATCGCGAGTCGATCTACCCGGCCAAGTTCAACCTCCCCAACCTGATCACGGTCGCGGCCTCGGACGCGGACGGCGAGCTCTGGGAAGGCTCGAACTGGGGCAAGAAGTCGGTCCACCTGGCGGCTCCCGGCGACGAGATCCTCGGGCTCTGGCTCGGCAAGTGGGATACGGGCAGCGGGACTTCCGACGCGGCGGCCGTGCTCTCCGGAGCCGCGGGCCTGCTTCGCTCGGCGAATCGCCAGCTCACCGCGGTTCAGGCGAAGGAGATCCTGCTCGCGACGGTCCGCCAGTCGCCGGCGCTCAAGGGCAAGCTCAAGACGGACGGTATCGTCGACATCGGCGCGGCCGTGAAGTGCGCGACGAAATCGACGCTTCCCTGTCTCTGATCCTCAGTGCTTGTGTCCGGGGTTGTGGCAGCCGTGGCACCCGTGCTGGGTGCTTTCGCGGAGGTCGCCGCGACCCGCGACGCGAAACGCGCTGATCAGGCGTTCGGTGCTCTTCCGTTCGTTGCACTTCGGGCACTTGCCCTGTTCGGGGTCGTTGCTCGAGGTGATCTGTTCGAACTGGAGTTTGCAGTCCCGGCAGTAGAACTCGTAGAGCGCCATCCCTTGATTGTAGCATGGCCGCCGGCGGGTGAATCAGTCGACCTATCTGGTTGCTTTTTCAGGGAAAGACAAGTTAAACGGGCGTTAGCGATCCCGTAGCTCAGATGGATAGAGCAGGTGCCTTCTAAGCATCAGGTCGGGGGTTCGATTCCCTCCGGGATCGCCATTCTTCCTTCTCTCCCTTCCCCAGCAAGACCCCCCAAACGTGGTGCGCATCCTCGCCGCGCGCAAGCGCGCGGTGGGCGCCGGCTCGGCCATCCTGGCCTCGCTTTTTAACATTTGGGGGGTCTTGCTGGGGAAGGGAGAGAAGGAAGAGCGACGACTCGTTGGGGAGTCGAATCCCCGACCTGATGCCCTAGGTGCGCGATCGTGTCCTTTCCCTCCGGGATCGCTTCAGGGCACTACGGCGCCTTGCAAAGCTTCTCGAGTTCGCGCTCGGGGACGCTCGGACCCGGCGGGTGCGACAGGCCGTTCTTGTCGAGGAGCTGGTCCCAGTAGGTCTTTCCGCCGCGCGAGACGTAGCCGCTGTCGATCCCGTAAGCCGGGTCGGCGAGCGCTTCCTCGAGGCCGATGAACTTCACGCCGGCCGCGATGTACTGCGCGAGGAAGTCGTCGAGGACCTGCGAGCCGAAGGCGCCCGCGTGGATGAGCAGGATCTGCGGGACTTCGCGGCCGAAGAGCCGGCGCGCGGCCTCGCGCGATTGTGTGAGCTTCTTCAGGCCGAAGTCGAGGTACTTCGCCTTCATCGAGGAAACCGCGGCCGCGTCGCCTGCGACGGCGCAGCGGTGGTAGGGGCTTTTGAACGCCCAGTCGGCCGAGTCGATCGTGACCGGAGCGAACGCGTAGCCGCGCTTGGCCAGGTATTTCCTGATCTCGTCGCGTTTATGCTTCGTCTCGCCCTCGTGCATGTTCGGGTGACGGAAGATCATCCAGCCGCGGCCCGGCTGGAGCGCCTCGAGCAGCGATTCGTTGTTCTCGATGTCGAGGAAGTACTTGTCGAGGGGCGTGTCGTTGATCCCGACGTGCCAGTAGCCGTGGTTGGCGAGCTTGTGGCCCTCGGAGAGCCAAAGGTTCATGACCTGGTCGGCGCCGGGCTCGTTCATGCCGAAGCCGTTGAAGAAGCCGTGCACGGGAGGCAGCCCGTGCTTGCGGATCGCGTCCGTCACCGACTTCATGATCTCGAGGCGCGTCTGCCCCGGCACCAGGCTCGCGTGGACCGGGATGTCATCGATGGTCAGGGCCACGCGCGGGGGCTCGCCCGCGGCGGAGATCGGGGTTCCGCCGCTTGCCGTCGGAGCCGTGAGCGCTCGTCGCTCCGTCACGAACGCCTCGATCACTTTCTCGGCCGGGCGTCCGACCGGGTCGCCCGCGATGGGCTGACGGGCCGCTTCGCCTCCGGTCGATGACCACACGTTCACGCGCACGAGCTGCTTCTCGTCCTTCCAGGCCTTGCGGAAGGCCTCGAAGCAGCGCGCCTGGAGCGCGTCGTTCTGCTTCGGAACCGGGCTGGAGATCTCCCACGGCGTCATCGCCGTGCTGTCCTCGTTCGAGTAGCCTACCTCGGTGACGTGCAGCGGGCGGTTCCACTTCTTCGAGAGCGCGAGGAGCTCTTTCTTCTTCGCGGCCCAGGCGGCGTCGAGCTCGGCCTGGGGCGGATCCATCTTGTTGCTGAGCGGAAAATAGGCGGAGACGCCGATCGCGTCGACCGCGTCCCAGAACTGGATCGTCTTGTAGCTGTCCCAGTTCGCGGTCAGCACCAGCGCGCCGGTGTAGACCTTGCGGATCTCGGCGACGAGCTTTCTCCAGTGCGACTCGTAACCGTAGATGATCTTGAACTCGCTGCCGATCACGAGCTCGCCCAGCCCGCGCTTCTCCGACTCGACGGCGATCTTGAGCATCCAGGCCGTGTAGTTCCGGAACCAGAGATCGACGTCCTTCGGGTTGAAGAATCCGCGCCAGCCCCAGTTCTTCGTTCCCATGATGGGAAGGAAGGCCAGGTCGAAGCCGCGAAGCTGTGCGGCGTCGGCGGCCATCATCATGTACTTCCAGCTCCTGAGC
>CAYZKI010000210.1:1357-6124 GCA_964478745.1 uncultured Bacteriovoracaceae bacterium | reverse complement strand
CGCGCTGATCGACCAGGTCATCGCCTACGCCGGCGTCTACACGGTCAAGGGCAACGAAGTGCTTCACCACGTCGAGGTTTCCGACAACCCCATCCGGGTGGGCACGATCCTCGCCCGGCACGCCAATCTGGTCGGAAGCACGCTTACGCTCACCGAGACGCCCGATCCCAAAGTGGGCTTCGCGGTAGTTTGGGAGAAGGACGCGAGCGTCCGCAAATGATCTTGGCCGCTACCAGAAGGTCGCGCCCGCGCTCAGAACGAAACCGTGGTCGGAACGGATCACGTTCCTCGGGCCACGCAAGGTCTGGAGCAGGTAGCCCGCCTCGACGGTCAGCCAGCCGAACCTCGCGCGTGGCCCGAAACTCAGCCTGTTCTGGTCGAATCCGCCCAGAGCCTGCCCCGCCTTGCCGTTCAGGTGAATGAAGACCTCATCCCAGACATAAGCGCCGAGCCCGCCCGGCATCCATGAGAGCTGTGCTTTGCCACGAATCCGCCACAGCGCACCGGCCGTGAACTCAAGGAAGCGCTGCTCGAGTCTTCCGCGATAGGCTGGGATCCATTCCGCCGCACTCGGCTGATAATCGACCTGCTGGAACACTCGCGTTTCATCGCGTCGAATCGGCAGACTCTGCGGCATAACGCCCGCCCCGACCCCGATCCGGAGCTCGGGGCTGATCCGATAGAGGACTGCGCCTCGGGCGATCAGAAGCTGGGCATCGCTCAAGCTGTCCAACCAGCGCGGCTGGATTTCCCCGAACAGACCCCACGTCTCACCAAGCCCGACCGTGACCGTGTTCTGCTCCCAGAGATTGGTCGCTTCGCTGACCGGGGCACCGAGTAACGCGACGCAGATCCCGCATACGGAAGCCCAACTTCCCAGTACCTTCATGAGCTCAAGAGTAACCCGATACTCGCCGCTTGCCTAATCGGAGGTCTCGGTTACCCTGAAAGGAATGGCGAACCGAATCATGAGCAAGCTTCCTTTGATCGCACGTATCCTCTTGGGCGTGATCTTCTTCGGGGCCGGCCTGGTCGGGCTCTTGAATCTGGCGCCTCCGCCCGCCGATCTTCCGGAAGGACTGAAAACCTTCATGGCCGGCCTGATGGTCACCAAGTACTTCATCCCGCTGCTGAAGGGCACCGAAACGATCTGCGGCCTCCTCCTGCTCTCGGGTTACTTCGTTCCGCTGGCGCTCGTCGTCCTCGCCCCGATCGTACTGAACATCTTCCTCACGCATCTTTTCGTGGCTCCCGAAGGGCTGATCCTGGCCATCGTGATCGGCGCGCTCGAAACCTATCTGGCCTTCTTCTCGCCGTACTCGCCGAAGATCCGCGCGCTTTTCAGCTCTCGCTGAAAGCGGCACCCACCCGATTCCGAGCGGGGTGCCGCTTTCGGCGACTCACTCCTTCATCAGAAAGTCGCGAATCTGGTTCGACAAATTGTCGATCGCGGCGCTCGAGGCTCTCTCGATCGGGAGTGTCTTTCTCGAGCCGTGCTTCGCTCCGATGCCGGCGACTTCCGCCCTGACCTGAGTACCTGAGTCGGTAATCGACTCCAGTGCCGTGAAGGTCTGGACGATTTCCGCGCTTTCCACGGCAACCAGATTCGCAACGAGCTTCACTTTCGATACGGCGCTCTCGAACCCGACCTGAAGGTCCGCGTCCGGGCCGCCGAAGAGCCCGATCAGGCCTCCGATCTGAATGCCGTTCGCCGAGGACTCCTCGCAGATCCCGAGCTCAGTGACCCCGCCGGTGATCACGTATTTTGCGGAGACCATCCGTTTCCTTCTCGGCTTGCTCCGGTCGTCCAGATTCGGAAACTCGAACTCGCCGTCATAGATCGCTTGGATATCCTTGCGCTCCAGGACACGCAGCCCTTTCATACGGAGCCGGCTCTCGAGCTCAGTCTGAAGCTGGTTCCTCCGGCTCCATTGCCAACCGCGGCACCCCTCGTAAATGTGATCCACTTCCTGTTCGAAACGGCTCACCGCGATCGGTGGCGTGGCCGCATGAGCAATAGCCGCTTGAAACAACCCCAGGACGCACGAAATCCCTACAAAAGCTTTGTTCATATCGGATCCTCTCCGCCGGGCCGAGAGCAGGATCCATTCCAGGGAAAAACCGAGTCATCTCCGCATCGGGAAGCCCATCCGGTCCCTGTAACGGCGTGTCCGGATCAAATGCGAACCGCCGCCGCGGTCGTGACCCGGATCGGATTCAAGCGTCCAAGAAGCCGACGGGTGTCGCGTCCGCTAGAATGTATTCGAAGACACATTCCGCGACGGAGCATGAGCTCAATCTCTCGTCCTTCCAGTGCCTTGCCATGAAATGGAGCGCGGGCACGATCCGTGTAACTCCCCCAGCCGGGGAACCGGGGGACGGCAATGAATGCTATCTGGGTTCGGGCGTGTGTAGGGATCGCGTGCGCTATCTTAGTCGCGAGCTGCGACGGATCGAAGGCCAGGAGAATGGCCTCGGCATCGAAGTCACGAGGCGGGATCGTCCGAGCGTCGGCGACCGCCCTAAGAGACAATAGCGGCGAGTTTCAGGCTCTCGGAACCTCCCTCTTTTGGGCGGCGTGGGCCTACAAGAACGATCGGGTAAAGCTCGAACGAAACCTCGATTTCATCTCGAAGAACGGATTCGACTACATCCGCGTCCTGGGCGTGGTCGGGCGACAGCCCTACTGGGCCGGCCGCGAGGTCGATTGGAGGTGGCCGGACTACGATAGCGTGATCGCCGGACTGACGGATCTCGCCTATGACAAGTACGGCCTGCGCATCGAGTGGACGCTCATCGGTGACGGCGACCAGGTGATCCCGAATCGCGCCGACCGATTCAAGCTCGTGGATCGTTTCCTGGCGATGTCGCGAGGCCGTGAGCAGAAGATCATGCATTTCGAAATCGCGAATGAAGCCTGGCAGAACGGCTTCGCCGAGGCGTCCGGGCTTTCCCAACTGCGAGAGTTGAGCCGCTACATGAAAGACCGGACCGAGATCCTCGTGGCGGCGTCCACGCCATCGGACGTCGACGGAGACTACTGCGCGGAAGCCTCCTCGATGTATCAGAACGACATCGCCGACATGATCACGTTCCACTTCTCGAGGAACGTGCGGTTTGCTGACGGGTACTGGCGCCCCGTGCGCCAGCCTTGGGAGCACTGTCACTCCCCGGTCCCCAGTATATTCTCGAATAATGAGCCCATAGGCCCGGGCTCGTCGGTCGCCCAGGACGACGACCCGTACCGCCTCGTAAGCGCGGCGATCCTGACTTATATCGCGAACGGCGCGTTCTACGTCTACCATACCGAAGCCGGGGTCTGGGGCGGTAAGATCACCGAATTTTCCGGTAAGTCGGATGTCTACGAGTACCCGAGCGCTACCGCGTTCCGCGCCATGAAGCAGTACCTGCCCAGGAACCTCGCTGCCTGGACGCGAGTGAACACCTACAACAACCCACAGCATCCCTTCTGGATCTACGCTGACAACGACCGGGACAGGATCCTTACCGAATCGGCGGCGTACCGAAACGGCGTCGAACGCGCTTACGGAGCGAAGTCGGGCTCCGAGTTCGTCGTCCTTCCGATCGGAGTTCGCGGGCGGGCAAGGTTCGAGACCAAGGGCGACCTCGAGTTCGACGCCATCGATCCGGTTTCCGGGGAGGTGAAGGGACACTTTTGCCTGCGATCGGGACAGAACTTTTACCTGAGCGGCCTGACCGCGTTCGTGCTGAAAGGTCGATACAATGCGGCGTGCAGCCCGAACGGAGCCGGATCAACCGTCGGCGGCACGCCAGTAACTCCAGGAGACGGACAAGGGCCCGGCCCGCTTCCTAGTCCTCAGCCCAGTCCTACTTCGACGCCTTCGGCGATCCGGTTGACGATCGGTGTGGTCGTCGGGGAGGGCGGAAAGGTGGTATTTCCGGACGGAAGCGAGTGCAGGAGCTCGACCTGTCACGCATTGTTCGATCCCGCTGTAGGGGTTCAGATCCGGGCAGTGGCCGACGCTGGATTTCGATTCGATCGGTGGACGATCGATGGAAACTGCGGAGAGACCAATGCCTCGCCGCTAGTGCGCGTCAGCTATCCGATCAACTGTGGCGCCAACTTCGTGGGAACGGAGCAACCGCCGGCGGCCCAGACACCCGGTGGCCAGACTCCGCCGGCGAACCCGGGGCCCGGATCGGAAACGCCGCCAAGCGAGCCGCCACCGCCGGTGGTCTCTCCCGCTACGTGCTCGGCGAGAACTACCGCGGCTTTGACCAGGCTCTACCAAGCCGTTCTCTGGCGGGGCCTCGACGCCGAAGCCTCCGTGTGGTGCGAACACATCGAATCACGCGGTCTGGACGGAGTAGTCGCGGTCGCGCGGGCCCTGACCGAGAGTCACGAATTCTCGGAGCGAATCGGCCCCGTTCATTCCCGATACGAAGTCGTGAACCGGATTTACGAACAGCTCCTGTCGAGAGGAATCGCAAACGACCCAGACGCCATCAGCACGTGGGTCGAACGAACGCCTCCCTACTCGGAAGTGGTCGCAGCCGTGATCCGGTACGGTGGCTTCACATACTGATGGGTTGGAAGTGGTGCGGGGTGAGGGGATTGAACCCCCGACCGTCGCCGTGTAAAGACGCTGCTCTACCGCTGAGCTAACCCCGCACTTCAGCCTGAAACTACAGCAAAGAAATAGGGCCGCCAAGGATTTCCCTGACGGCCCATTTCAATTGATCCGCAGATCGACCTCAGGGTCTCAACGGGCAAGCGTCGCCGTG
>CAYZKI010000210.1:0-1333 GCA_964478745.1 uncultured Bacteriovoracaceae bacterium | reverse complement strand
ACGAACTTCTTCGTCCGCGTGGACCTTCGCCTGAAGGTGCTTGTACTTCAGCAAGCCCGTGCCGGCCGGGATCAGGCGACCGACGATGACGTTCTCCTTCAGGCCGCGCAGGAAGTCGACCCTGCCGCTGATGGAAGCCTCGGTGAGCACCTTGGTGGTCTCCTGGAAGGACGCCGCCGAGATGAAGCTCTCCGTGCTGAGGGACGCCTTCGTGATCCCGAGGAGGAGCGGCTCGGCAGTCGCCGGAGCTCCGCCCGTCTGGAGCACTCTCTGGTTCTCAGCCTCGAACGTCGCCTTGTCCGTCTGCTCGCCCGGCAGGAAAGTCGTGTCGCCGACTTCCTTGATCTTCACCTTGCGGAGCATGTTGCGGACGATCACTTCGATGTGCTTGTCGTTAATCTTCACGCCCTGGAGACGGTAGACTTCCTGCACTTCGTCGACCAGGTACTTGGCGAGAGCCTTCTCGCCGAGAACGCGGAGGATGTCGTGCGGGTTGATCGGGCCGTCCATCAACGGCTCGCCCGCCTTCACGTAGTCGCCTTCGTTGACCGCCAGATGGCGGCCCTTGCCGATGAGGTATTCCTTCGGCTCGCCGACTTCGGGAGTGATGATCAGCTTACGCTTGCCCTTCGTGTCCTTACCGAACGAGACGGTTCCGTCGATTTCGGTGATGACAGCGGAGTCCTTCGGCTTACGCGCTTCGAAGAGCTCGGCCACGCGCGGGAGACCGCCCGTGATGTCCTTGGTCTTCGTCGTTTCGCGATGGATCTTGGCCAGCGTGTCGCCTGCCTTGACTTCATCGCCGTCGTTGACGACCAGGTTCGCGCCCATCGGAAGCATGTAGCGTGCGACGCGGTTCGTGCCGGCGATCTTGAGCGTCTCGCCCTTGGCATCGACGATCAAGAGCTTCGGACGCTTGTCCGAAGCCTTCGACTCGACGATGACCTTGTGCGAGAGGCCGGTCACGCTGT
Source organism: uncultured Bacteriovoracaceae bacterium (assembly GCA_964478745.1). Classification (GTDB taxonomy): domain Bacteria; phylum Bdellovibrionota; class UBA1018; order UBA1018; family UBA1018; genus CAYZKI01. Next base: position 362 of record CAYZKI010000210.1, on the reverse strand, counting down.
CGAACTGCTCCTGCATGGTGATGCCTTCTTCGATGTCCTCGAATTGAACGCGGCCGGAGGCCTCGGTCACGATCGGGGTCGAGTAAGGATCCCACTCGGCCATCAGCTTGCCCTTTTCGACAGGGTCGCCGTCCTTCACGAGCACCTTCGCGCCGTAAACGACCGGATACTTCTCGCGCTCACGGCCGTTGGCGTCCATGACCGCGATTTCACCGTTTCTGTTCATCACAGTGAGGTGGCCTTCCTTGTTACGGACGGTCACGACGTTGTGGAACTTGACGGTACCCTTCGTCTTGGCTTCGAGGCTCGACTGTTCGGCGCGACGGGAAGCGGCGCCACCGATGTGGAACGTACGCATCGTG
>CAYZKI010000209.1:449-6196 GCA_964478745.1 uncultured Bacteriovoracaceae bacterium | reverse complement strand
CTCTTCGCGGAAGGTCTTGAAGTCGCCTTCCTTGCGAAGCTCCTTGATGCGCTTCTTCGCGCCCTCGATCGAGTAGCGCTCCGAGTACAGCAGGTGCTTGATCATCAGGAGGTTCTCGACGTCGCTGCGCCGATAGACGCGCTGCCCGGTTCCTGACTTGGTGGGCGAGATGATCGGAAACTCGGTTTCCCAGTAACGCAGCACATAGGGCTTCACGCCGACAAGGTCGGCGACGTCGCCGATGCGGAAGTACAAGCGGTCTGGGATCTGAACTTTCTCGTTTTCCATGAAAGCTGATTACACAAGGGCCCTGCGTCCGGGCCCGTCGGTTGGACAGGGCCTCGCTGGGCCCTGCCGGCGGCTTATTCGTCGCTGTCGTCGTCGCTGTCGTTCTCGTCCGCTTCACGCGCCTTACGCATGGCTTCGGCCGAGATCGGCTTGCCTTCGAGCGATGCGTTCACCTCCGCGCGCAGAACCTGCGACGGGCGGAAGGTCAGCACGCGGCGCGCGCTGATCTCGATGCTCTCACCGGTCTGCGGGTTGCGACCGATCCGGGCGCGCTTCTCGCGCACCACGAAATTCCCGAAGCCCGAGATCTTGATCTTCTGTCCCTGGGACAGCGTGTTCTTGATCGTGTCGAAAACCAGCTCGACCAGATCGGCAGCTTCTTTCTTCGAAAAACCGACCTTCTCGTACAGCGAATCAACGATATCCGCTTTGGTCATTGCCACGGGGGGGCCTCCTTAGTGTTCGCGAAGCCCCGCTCACTGCGTTCGCTTCCTCTAGCGAACTCCAGGGGGGACCCCGGAAATCCCTAGCCCCTCAACTCGATCCCCAGCTCCTTCTTCCAAGCTGCGAGAATCTGAGCGGAAGCGGCTTCGGCTTCCTGCTCTTGGAGGCTACGGCTCTCTTCATAAAAGATAACCCGCACTGCCACGCTTGTCATCCCTTCGGCGACCTGGGAACCGCGATAAATATCGAAAACCTTTGCAACCTTTGCCAATGGCTTGCCCGACTTGGTCGCTACCTGAGTAATCTTGTCAACAGTAACTCCGGCCGGAACCAGAAGCGCGAAGTCACGCTCGATGGTCGGGAACTGGGGCCAGGGCTTGAACCGGGGTACGTCCCAGATCGGGCGTGAAAGCCCGGCGATCGCCTCCCAGTCGAGTTCGCACATCCAAACGGGCGCCCGGGTCTTGAGTCCCCGAGCCAGCCCCGGATGCATCAATCCGAAGTACCCTGCCCCGCCCTTGCCCGCGAGAAGCTCGACGGACTGGCCGGGGTGAAAGAGCGCAAGCGCCGGATCCGACGCATTGCGCGAAGCCGAGAGCGGCTGAAAACGGAAACCCTTGGTGCCGATCGTGCCGAGCACGCTCTCGATCACTGCTTTGACATCCGGGAGCTGCAGCTCCCCGAGATCCGCCTTCAAACCGGAGTCCAGGCGGGTGCCCGTCATGAGGAAAGCCAGGCGCCATCGTTCGGTCACGCCCGTCTCGCTCTCGCCCTTGGCCGAGACCGGTCCCGGCGTGTGGAACGTCGGGCGGATCTCGAAGAGGCGGATGGACGGAACCTCGGAGCCGAAGTGGCGGCTCCAGTTGTCGATCGCGTTCTTCACGAGGCCCGGCAGCAACGACGGAACGAGCGCCTCGAACTCCTCGCTGAGCGGGTTCATCAGTACGGCTTCCGACTTCATCCCGAACTTCGAAAGCCAGCTCTTGCTCGTGAACGCGAAGTTCACCGTTTCGTTGAGGCCCAGGCGGACGAGCGCGTCCTTCGCGCGATTCATCACGCCGAGCTTGGCCGCCGCCGGCGATTCGAAAATCGAGCTCGGGCTCGAGGAAAGCTGCGGAATCGTCTCTTCGATCTTGTCGTAACCGATCGTGCGCGCCACCTCTTCGGCGAGGTCCTCCTCGCTGTTGAGGTCCAGGCGGTACGAAGGGGGAATCACGGTGATCTCCCCGGAATCTCGGCCCGCCTGGCGGCTGGCCTGGTCAGAGCCCTTCGCCTTCACCACGCAGTCCAGGCCCGCGAGCGTCTTCTCGACCTGCGAGGCGACGCCCTTCGCGCCCAGGAAACTCTCGATGAACTGGCCGGAGGTCACGATCTCGCGCTTCCTCGGATTCGCCTTCCCCGCGCTCGATGCGGCGGCCACCTTGCCGCCCGCGAGCTCGACCACGAGCTGCGCAAGCCGCGAGATCACATCCGGCAGCCCGAGCGGATCGATGCCGCGCTCGAAGCGATGGGCCGCATCGGTCTTCTTCTGGAAGCGCGATGAAGTCTTGCGGACGCTCGACGGGTTGAACTCGGCGCACTCCAGGAAAACTTTCGTGGTAGCTTCGGAAACCTCGGAGTTCCCGCCACCCATGACGCCCGCCAGGCCGATCGCGCCCTGGGCGTCGGCGATGACCAGCTCATCGCCCTTGAGCTCGACGGCGGTCCCGTCCAGAAGGGGAAGCGACTCCCCTGCCTTCGCCACGCGCACCTGAATGAGTCCGCCGCGGATCTTCTCCGCGTCGTAGGCATGCACCGGATGACCGAGCTCGAGCATCACGAGATTGGTCGCGTCGACGACGTTATTGATCGAGCGGCTTCCGACCGCCTCGAGCTTTTTCACGACCCAGGCCGGCGATGGGCCGATCTTCACGCCATCGATCGAGCACCCGAAGAACTGGGGCGCGAGCTCACCCGCGTTCAGCTGGATCGCGATCGGGGTCTTGGTGAAGGAAAGGGTCTTTCCCACGGGCTTCTTCGGCTTCGACCCCGTGGCGGCGCCGATCTCTCGGGCCAGGCCGTAATGGCTCAGGCAATCGCCGCGGTTCGCGGTCAGCTTCAGTGTGAGCACCACGTCGTCGAGGCCCATGTACTCCACCAGGGGCTTTCCGAGCGGCGCGTCCTTCGGAAGGATGATGATCCCTTCCGACTCTTTTGCGAAACCCAGCTCGGACTCCGAGCAGAGCATGCCGTTTGAGACCACGTCGCGGATCTTGCTCTGCACGATCGTCATCCCGTTCGGAAGCGAAGCCCCGATCTGCGCGAGCGCGACTTTATCGCCGGACTTCATGTTCTGCGCGCCACAGACGATCTCGAGCGGCTCGCCCGACCCGACCGACACTTTGCAGAGGCTCAGGCGGTCGGAGTTCGGGTGCTTGCCGCGCTCGAGAATCTGCGCGGTGACCACCTTTTCCAGGCCCTTGCCCTGGCGCTCGATCTCCTCGACCTCGATCCCCCGGCGCGTAAGAAGCTCGGCCACGGCCTCGGGGCCGCCGACTGACTTCAGATCCACCAACTCAGAAAGCCAATTCAGCGAGACTTTCATTTCAGAACTGCCTCAGGAAGCGGACGTCGCCCTGGTACATCAGGCGGAGATCCGGAATCTCGTGCAGAAGCATCGCGATGCGCTCGATGCCCATGCCGAAGGCGAAGCCCGTCAGCTCGGAGGAGCCTCCCTGGTAACCCGCGAACTCGAAAAGCCTGCGATGGACCATGCCGGCTCCCAGGATCTCGATCCAGCCGGAGCCGCGGCAGACCTTGCAGCCGCTCTTGTCGGCCTTCTTGCGGCAGGCGAAGCAGCTCACGTCGACTTCGGCCCCCGGCTCGACGAACGGGAAGTAGCTGGGACGGAGACGAACCTTGGTCTCCGAGCCGAAGATCTCGCGGGCGAAGAACGCGAGCACGCCCTTCAGATCGCTCATCTTCACGCCACGATCGACCCAGAGGCCCTCGATCTGATGGAACATCGGCATGTGGGTGGCGTCGTAGTCGGAGCGATAGACCGCGCCCGGGGAGAGGATGCGGACCGGCCACTTCTTCTCGCGCATGGTACGCATCTGGACGGACGACGTATGCGTGCGAAGCACGACCCCGGGTCCGAGATAAAACGTGTCCTGCATGTCGCGCGCGGGATGGTCGGCCGGGATGTTGATCGCCTCGAAGCAGAGGAACTCGGTCTCCGCCTCGGGCCCGGTCGTGACGTCGAATCCGAGACGCGAGAAAACCTCGATGATCTTGCGAGTCGTCTGGGTGATGGGATGAAGGCTTCCGGTGAACGGAACGCGGGCCGGAATCGAAATGTCGATCTGTTCGCGCTTGAGCTGTTGCTCGAGATGAGCCGACTCGAGCTTCTGCTTGCGCGCCTCGAGCGCTTCCTCGATCTTCGCCTTCCACTGATTCGCGGCAGCGCCGATCGCGGGACGCTCGGAGGCCGGCACGGCGCCGAGGCCCTTCAGGACTTCGCTGAGCGCGCCCTTCTTTCCGAGCACCGCGACGCGCACGTGCTCAAGGGCTTCAAGCGTCCCTGCCGCCTCGACGTCCTTTAAAGCCTGACCACCGATCGCGCCAAGCTTATCGAGCATGACCGATCAATGAGCCGGAGCGAGAGACCTGACCTGCTCGACGATCGCGGTGAATGCGCGCGGATCAGCGATCGCGATGTCCGAAAGGATCTTGCGATCGAGCTTGATCTTGGCTTCGCCGAGAGCGTGAATCAGGCGGCTGTAGCTGATGTTGTTGTCGCTGGCGGCAGCCGAGATGCGCGAGATCCAGAGCTGGCGGAAATCACGCTTCTTGGCGCGGCGGTCACGATACGCATAGATAAACGCGCGATCGACTGCTTCAGCAGTGCGCTTGAACTTATTCTTCCGGCCGAGGACGAAGCCTTCCGCACGGGCGAGAACTTTATTGTGACGACGACGACGTTTAAAACCACGTTTTGCGCGAGGCATTGAAAACTCCTAATCGAACTTGAAAACTAACGTGAACCGTACGGCATGCACTTCTCGATGTGACGAGCGTCACCATCGATCAGGTACGCGCCAGCGCGGAGCTGCAGCTTCGCCTTAGCGTTCTTCTTGCCGAGGTTGTGGCGCTTTCCAGCGCGCTTGAACTTCACTTTGCCAGTTGCAGTAAACTTGAAGCGCTTGGCAGCAGCCTTCTTAGTCTTTCTTTTCATAAATAGCAGCCCTAGATAAAAAACCCTGTGGATGTAAGTAGTTCGGGGAAACTACTCTAAAGATGCCTCAATCGCAAGGCTTAAGACGGGCCAGAAATGGCCCGTCCTTCAGCTTTTTCGAGTCAGCCGCTCGAACCGCCCGTACCGGTATTTCCGGAAGTCGGGGGCTTTTCCGAGCGGATCACGACCTTCGGCCCGGTCGAAGCCGCTGCCGGCTTCTTGCCGCCGGCCGGAGCCGGGGCCAGGATCATGATCAGCTTCTTGCCTTCGAGCTTGGGGGCTGCTTCGACGATCGCGATATCCTTCGTCATCTCCTGAAGCCGCTTCATCATCTTGAAGCCTTGATCGGCGTACGTGATCTCACGGCCGCGGAACATGACGGTGATCTTGGCCTTGTCGCCGGCTTCCAGGAACTCGCGCACGTTCTTGAACTTGTAATCGAGATCGTGCTCTTCGGTCTGCGGGCGAAGCTGCACTTCCTTGACCTTGATCACGGTCTGCTTCTTCTTGGCCTGCGCGTCCTTTTTCTTCTTTTCGTACTTGAACTTACCGTAGTCGCAGATCTTGCAGACCGGCGGCTGGGCGTTCGGAGAGACCTCCATCAAGTCGAGGCCCCGGTCGCGCGCCATCTGCAGCGCTTCGCGGGTCGGAACGACGCCCACCTGGTTACCGGCCTCGTCGATCAGACGGACTTCCGGAACGCGGATGCGCTCGTTGATTCTGTGTTCATCTCGGCTGGGAGGGAAAGCTCCGCGGCTGAAGCGCGGGCGAGGAAACGAAGGTCCAGACGGTCCGGGAG
>CAYZKI010000209.1:0-439 GCA_964478745.1 uncultured Bacteriovoracaceae bacterium | reverse complement strand
CCGGGAGGACCTGAAGGTGTGAAAGCCATTCGAGGGTCGAAATCTCCTTAGATTATTTAAGAACTCAAGCGGGCTGGTCCGCTAAGCAGGCCAACCCACTGTTGTTTTTGGATTAGCTGACTCGTTTGAACGTGTCAACATCCATAGGAAACGCAGCCAGGGCCGAAAAGCCCCCCGCTCGCGGAACCGAAGGCCTTAGGAAGAGCTCTTCGAGGCGCGCGGCTTGCGGGCCTTGGTCGTCTTCTTGGCCTTGGTGTTGAGCTTGCGAACCTTGGCGAGAACCTTTTCCAGCTCGCCCCGCTGAGCCTGGAGGTAGGTCGACACCTTCTTCAGCTCGCCCGGGATCTGCTTCTGCAGGCGCTCGAGCTCTTTGCGCTCGCGCTCGATAAAGGTCTTCACGCGCGTCACGTCGCCCGCAAGGAGCTTCTTCACTTCCTTG
>CAYZKI010000208.1:1847-6213 GCA_964478745.1 uncultured Bacteriovoracaceae bacterium | reverse complement strand
CGGCCGTCCGCGTGTCCGTCTTGGGCGCCGGTTTCGTGGGCGCGAGAAGCGCGCTCACGCAGCGGGCGTTGTCCTGCTCGCGGAAGGCCCCGAGCTCGCAGCCCGGGTTCGCGAGCTTGAGCGCGACCGCGGACGATACGGCCCAGCCTGCCTCCGAGTACTGTTCGGACTCGCAGCCCAGCGTTTCTCCGATCTTCATGCAGCCGAGATACTCGCCCCAAGGCTGCGCGATGTTCGCCGCCTTGAACTGGCAAGGCGCCCAGCTCTGCGCGAGAAGACGAGTCAGCTCGAAGCGCGCGCGCTCAGGGTTCTCCTTCACGAGGCGGGCGAAGCCTCCACCGAGCTGCACGACACCGTTGCCTCGCATGTCGTGGCTCAGGACACCGATGCCTCTCCAGGCGAGATCGGGCTCCTCTTCCATCGTGCGCGTCGAAAGCGTCAGCTTGCTCACCTGCTCCTTCATCCACGCGAGGGTCTCCGGCGGCAGGCTCTGCTTGTTCTTCGCGGCCCACTGGACGAGCGACTTCTTCGCGCTCTCGAAGAGCTTCTTGGCCTGCTCGCTTTCATGCGGGAGAAAGGCGCTCAGCGCGGGGCCCATGCCCGGAAACTCGACGGCGGTGCAGACTTCCCCGTTCCGTCCGGCTTCCTTGGGGAACGTGCTTTGATCGACCTTCTTGCCGAGGTCCGAAGTGAACGCCGCGAAGCTCGCGGCCATCTGAGCGGCGGGCGTCCTTCCCTTCTCCGCCTCGGTGCGGTCGGCGCTCCGGGGCGCGGCATGCGCGGCGGAGGACTTCCGATCCAGCAGCGCTACCGTCATCGACGCGCCCGTCGCGGGCTGCGAAGCGACGTTGCGGTCAGCCGGAAGATTTCCGGTGATCGCCTGCATGGAGGGAGAATCCATCTGCTCCTGGATGGATCTCGAGCTCGTCGCGCCCGTATCGTTCGTGCGCGATTCCTGGGCGCTGCGATTCACGCAGCTGCTTTGAATCAAGAGGCCTGAAAGGCCCAGAACCAGTGCGGAAGTAGTGCCGGTAACGGCTTTGCGAGTCATCCCCATCGTTCACCTCTATAAGTGTTAAACAATATTAACACTTATGACGCATAAAGCCAGACAAAAATAGTCTCATAAGTTCCAACGTTTACGCGGTCTTTGAACGATCTTGCTGAAAGGATGAAGTCAGAATTCGCCGATGACGACCGCTTCACCGGCCGCCTCGCGCAGCTCGACCCGAAGAGGCCGGATGGAGACGAGCTGATTGCGCTCGAGGTCCGCGCCCGCCGAATCCAACGGGGCCGCGACCCGCACGTAATCCGGTGTCAGGCCCGCGACCCAGGTCCGGCCGTCGGAGCCGCGGTAGGGGCGCTCCAGGAGAACAGCGGGTATGGGAGCCCCCTGCCCTCTCGCCACGCGCGCGCTCACCCATTCCGAGACGCGCTCGGCGCTCAGCCTCTGAAGTACGCGCGCGCGCGCGACCCGCTCGGCCTGCGGCACGGACCCCGGCAGGCGCGTCGCGGGCGTCCCCGCTCTCTCGCTGTACGGGAAGACATGGAGCCTGCTCCAGGGCAATTCACGGAACTTCCCGAGCGACTCCTCGAAGTCCTGGCTCGTCTCGCCTGGAAATCCGGTGATCACGTCCATGCCGACGAAGCATCCGCCCGCCGAGAACGCCGCCGAAGCGGGCCGGAGCCCCGCGATCCGCGTGAGGCAGCGCTCGATCTCGCGATAACCGTAGCGCCGTTTCATCAGCTTCAGCACGCGATCGCTCACGCTCTGAAGCGAGACGTGAAAATGCGCGCAGATCCGCTCCTCGGCCTCCACCAGCTCGAGTATCCCGTCCGTGATCTCGGTGGGATCGAGCGAGCTCAGGCGGATCCGCTCGATCGCGGTCGAGCGGAGCAGCTCGCGGATGAGCGACTCCAGCTCGGGCCTGTCGCTCCAATCGGCGCCGTAGTCGCCGATGTTCGTTCCCGTGAGGATGATCTCGCGCGCGCCGTTCGAGCGCGCGGCGCGCACGGCCTCGACGACCTCGGCGACTCCGAGGCTCCTGCTGGGGCCGCGCCCGTACGGGATGATGCAGTAGGTGCAGAACGAGTTGCAGCCCTCCTGGATCTTGAGAAACGCGCGAGTGTGCGCGCCGGGAGCGCCCAGATCCTCCGCTCCGGAGAGAAGGTCCATGCTCGGCCACTCGCGATCGATCGGGTGCCTGGAGAGGATCTCGGAGTAGCCCGAAGTCCGCCCGAGCGCCACGCCGCGCTCCGGCCTGGGCAGCTCGAGCTTCGAGAGGATCTCGCTCACGAGCTCGGGCTTGCTCCTGTTTCCGATCACGTAATGGACTCCGGGGGTTCCCGCGATCCTTTCAGGATCCACTTCGGCGGCGCAGCCCGTGACGACGACGACGGCCGCCGGGTTCTCGCGCGACAACCGCGAAGCGAGCTTGCGGCTCTGGCGGTCGGCCTCGTCGGTGACGGTGCAGCTGTTCACGATGCAGAGATCGGCGCCACCGGGATTCTCGCCGCCCGCTCTCAACCATCCGCGGCGGGCAAGCTCGGCCTCGAGACGATCCCCGTCGGCGAGGTTGGCCTTGCAGCCCAGGGTTCTGACGATGAAGCGCGACGGCATTGGCGTCCAGACCTCCGTCGCCGCCTCAGGCGTTGCCGACGCGCTGGATGAACCCGCCGCCGACGACCTCGTCCCCCTGATAGAAGACGATGGCCTGTCCCGGCGTGATCGCCCGCTGAGGCTGGTCGAACTCCACGCGGGCGGTCGCGTTCTCGAAGAGCGAGACGACGCAGTCGGCTTCCTCGTGGCGCGAGCGGATGCGGGCCTTGCAGCGGAAAGGCTTCAGCTCGTCGATGGGGCGGATCAGGTTCACGTCGGTGGCGAGAAGCTCCTTCTGGAAGAGCTGCTCCTCGGGGCCGACCAGCAGGTGGTGTTTGTTGTGGTCGAAGCCCACGACGAAAAGGTTCTCGGTGGCGGGCCCGGACAGCCCGAGCCCATTGCGCTGGCCGATCGTGTAGCGATGCAGCCCTTCGTGCTCGCCCAGGACCTGGCCGTCGAGGGTGCGGATCATCCCGCGTGGGCGGAGCGCCGGAGCCACGCGCTCTTCGATGAAGCCCTTGTAGCCTTCCTCGCCGATGAAGCAGATCTCCTGGCTGTCGGCTTTCTTCGCGACGGCGAGCCCGAACTGCTCGGCGAGCTTGCGGACCATCATCTTGGGGAAGCCGCCGAGCGGCATCATCGTGCGCGCGAGCGCTTTCTGGGTCAGGCCGAAGAGGAAGTACGTCTGGTCCTTCTGGGGATCCGCGGCCTTCATCAGCCGCGCGGGGCCGCCCATCGGATCATGCATAACCTGCGCGTAGTGGCCCGTGGCCACCCAGTGGCAGCCGAGCTCGTCGGCCTTCTGGAAGAGGTAGCTGAACTTGATCTTGTTGTTGCACTCGACGCACGGATTGGGTGTGCGCGACTGGAGATACTCGTGGACGAAGTAGTCGACGACCTTCTCCTTGAAGACGTCCTGCGCGTTGATCACGAAGTAAGGGATATCGAGCTTGTCGCAGACCCGGCGCGCGTCGTTCGAGTCGACGAGCGAGCAGCAGCGGCCGCCGAACCTTTCGACATTGGCGTTGCCGTGATCCCAGAGCTGCATGTGGACGCCGATGACGTCATAGCCCTGGTTCTTCAGCAGCGCCGCGGTGACGGAGCTGTCCACTCCGCCGCTCATGGCGACGAGGACTTTCTGGCCCGCGTTGGGGTTGGATGGACTTCCCAGGTTTCCCATCAATCCGATTCTAACACGTTGAGAGGTTGGCCGAGGCGCTCGGACGAGCCATGCGAGCCACGATCGACTGCAAAGCCCCGATGAAGCCCTCAATGACTTCATCCTCGATCACGTCCGAAAGCGACAACCGGATGGCGGCCGTCGCTTCGGCTTTGGATCGCCCCATCGCTAGTAGCACATGTGAAGGCTCAATGGCACCGCTCGAGCACGCGGAGCCCGAGCTGACGCTGTAGCCGGCCAGATCGAGCGCCATGACCAGCCCCTCGCCTCCGAGCCCCTCGAAGCTCACGTTCATCGTGCCCGCTACCCGCGGGGCCCCCTCGCCGTTGATTCTCGCTCCGGGCACGCGGGCCATGACCGCCCGCTCGATCCGGTCGCGGCACGGGCCGACGCGCGCGGCCCACGCCGAAGGATCGAGCGCCTTTGCCGCCTCTCCCATCAGGGCGGCGCCGAGCAGGTTCTCCGTGCCTCCGCGCCTGCCCTTCTCCTGCTTGCCGCGAAGAAGAGGCGAAACCTTCGCCCCGCGGCCGGCCCAGAGCACTCCGCATCCGGACGGCGCGCCGATTTTGTGCGACGAGAAGGCCACC
>CAYZKI010000208.1:0-1837 GCA_964478745.1 uncultured Bacteriovoracaceae bacterium | reverse complement strand
ACCCACTTCGCGTTGATCTTCCGCAGATCGATCGGAAGCTTTCCCCACGCCTGGGCGGCGTCCAGATGAAGCGGGACGCGATGCTCGGCGCACAGGCGTGCGGCGGCCTCGACGTCGGTGATGACGCCGGTCTCGTTGTTGACCCAGATCAGGCTGACGAGCGCCGTCTCGCCGGCGCGAAGAAGCTCGCCTAGCGCGGAGATGTCCGGCCGCCCCTGGGGGTCGATCGGAAGAAGCGTGACGGTGCCCCCGCGAGCCTCGACCCATTCACGCATCTGGAGGACGGAGTCGTGCTCGACCGGAGTCGTGATCCAACGCGTGGCCGCGCGCGCATCGAGCCTCGGCTCGAGCTCGGAGCGAATGGCCAGCTGATTGGCCTCGGTTCCGCCGGACGTGAAGATCAATTGCTCCGGATCCGTCGCTTCGCCCAGCGAAAGCGCGATACGCTCGCGCGCTTCCGCCAGCCATTTCTTCGCCCGACGCCCATGAGAGTGAATGCTGGACGCGTTCGGGAAAAGCAGCGCCAAAGAATCCGAAGACGAGCCGGCAGGCCCTTGACCCTCAAGCCATTCGCGGAGCTTCGCTACGACCTCGGGTCGAAGCGGGGCGCCTGCGTTGGAATCAAGATAGATCGCGGTCCTTGCCAATGTCGGCCTCGCGGATCGGAGCGATGCCGCCGAGGTCGGCCGTGCGGCCTGCGCCCTTCGGGAGCTCCTGCGCGCCGCGAGCCTTGCGGATCAGGTCACCGACCGACGTGGTGGTGAGGTATTCCTGCATGATCAGGCCGAGGTTCTCGAAGTAAGACTTCGTGAGAACGAACTCGACGGTGTCGCTCTTCACGTCACCGGTGCCGATCAGGTCGCGAGCCGGGTTGATGTTCTCACCCACGCTGACCAGGACGTCCTTGATCGAGATTTCGTCCATCGAGCGGGCGAGCACGTAGCCGCCGCCGGGACCACGCACGCTCTTGACGACCGCGCCCTTGCGAAGGCGGCGGAAAAGCTGCTCAAGATAGTGCAGCGAAATTTTTTGACGCTCGGAAATTTCCTGAAGACGAACGGGACGGCCGTTCGAATTGAATGTCAGATCCAGAATGGCGCGGACGGCGTATCGTCCCTTAGAAGTTAGGCGCATAGTTTTCCCTTTCCCTCTCACTCTCCCGTGGCACACGACTTTGGTAGGCGGGCCGCACGACCGCAACGGTTCTCTCTTCCGTCACTGTCTTTTGAGGGCGTACCATGCTGGATTAGGCGCGTCAACTACTATTCCCAATGCTTTTGGTCACTTTTTCCCTCGTTTCGAACACTCGGTCTGAGCGAACTGGAGTTTTTCCACGGATGACCGAAAAGCAATCTGAGAGGGTATTCCACGTGAGATTTCGAAAGGAAAAACCGGCACCCGCCGCGCCCCCCGCGAAGCCTACGGCTGCGAAGCCCAAGACTTCCGAGGACAAGCCTTTCCTCCTGGACAGCCAGGATGGAATCACGAAGGACATGCCCAGTATCACCAAGCTCCTGAATCGAAAAAAGCTTGGCCTTTCGAGCACTAAGGAGCCCGAACCTCAACCGGCACCCCGGCCTGCGGCCAAGGCTGAGGCGGAACCTCAGCCAGTGCCCGCCATCGAGCTCGGGCCCCCCGAGTTGGACCTACCGGCCCAGCCTGCCTCGATCGTTCAAGCCTCGGCTCCCGCAAGCGGTCTGGGAGGCATCCAGCCCAAAGCCAAGCCCCCCGCTCCGGCCGCCAAGGCCCCTTTCGGAAAGCAGCAGCCCGCGAAGCCATCGGGCGCTCCGAAGAGTCTCTCTTCGGTAGCGACTCCGGCAATCACTTTGGGCGCGCC
>CAYZKI010000207.1:0-6225 GCA_964478745.1 uncultured Bacteriovoracaceae bacterium | reverse complement strand
CGTTGAAGTCGGCCATGCCCCGTGCCGCCTTGACCTCGTATGAGCCGGTATCGTTCACGATGTCGAGGCCGTCGGGCGTGCGGGTCGGGCTCGCGCGGATGTCGTCGAACGAGAGGTACCCGTCGTAGAGCAGGTCTTCACGCGCCTGGATCGAGATCACCTCGAACGGGTTGTCGCGGTCGGCGATGAAGTCGAGGATCTTGTGCGGATCGGGCCGCACCTTGTCGGCGGCCTTGAAGACGATCTCGTCGGGAAGCTCATCCTTGATCACGTGGCGCATGCCCCGGTCGAGCACCCACTGGTGGAGCCATTCGGTGAGGACGCGCTTTTTCTTGGGAAGCTTGGCTTCGGCGTTGAGGCGCGCGCGCATTTTGGCTTCGAACGCGGCCGGATCGACGGCGTCGAACCATTCGGCGATGTCCCCGTAGAGGAGGCCTTCCTTCTCGAAGGCCTTCGAGATCGCGACGTCGGTTCCGTACGCGTAGACCGCGAAGGGCTTGCCCTCGACGGGGATGCTGTTGACGAAGATCTCCGCCAGCGCGGTGTAGGCGCAATCGCCCATCCGCACGGGCTCGAGGTCGCTCTTGGCCTGGACGCTTGCCGGGAACGTGACCGACTGGGCGGCGAGCGCGAGCGTGCCCCAGGCAAGGGCCCGCCTGATCCCCTTCATTCCCGGTAAAGAAGGTGCTCGGAAGCTGGTTCGCTGATGAAGATCCACTGACGCTCCTCAGACCCGGACGCACCCGTTGACGACAGTGCGCCTCTGTAACTTCTCGGCAATTTTGAGGAATGGATTGAATTCAAAGAGATAGCCCAACGCGGGTATCCGGGGCGCGACAAGGGGGTGAAGAAGTGTAAGCATCTGGAACTCATAGCTAATTATAGTTTAATTTTTTTAATCACCAATTTACTTCTATTAATTTTATCTAATTCAGCATCCCGGCTACAAGGCGCTCAGAGATTGGAGCCCCCGATGAAAACGAATTTCCCGACCCTCGTATTGGTCCTCGCTTCAGCCTGCGCGACGGCCACCGCCGCATTCGCGCAGCACCCTTCGCACGCGCATCCCGCGGTCCACGGCATGCTCGTGGTGAACGCCGGCCCGACGGTCTACCTGTCGCATCTGCCGATGTTCCACGCGCCTCACGACTATCAGCTCATCGTCGAGGCGGACCTGGGCTCCGCCCTCGCGTCGACGCTCGCGGCCGACCAGGCGGCGAACCCGGGTGAGAAGCTCTACACCCTGATTCCCGAGGCGTTCGATCTCGCCGCGATGGTGAAGAGCCCGAAGCCGTTCAAGGCGGCGCTCTTTCGCGGACACTTCGAAAGAGGCGGCAAGCAGGTCGGCTCCTCCAGGACGGTGACGTTCACGAAGACCGTAATCTTCAAGCGCCTCGATCCCGCCGCGAAGCCTCCGGTCCACGCGAGCTACCTGCTCTTCGGCGGCACGGACGGCTACTTCCTTGCCCACCTCGTCGATGGGAAGCCGAGCCACGACCACATCCTCTCGGTCGGCAAGGTAACGGGGCTTCCGTCTCCCGGAGCCGATCGCGTCAACCTGAGCTTTCCTCCGGTCTCCGGAGACAAGCCAATCGTCCCCGGGCCGAAGATCGTGGCCGAGCACGGACGGATCCCGGTCACCCTCGAGAATGTCGAGGAGATCTACCTCGAGACCGGCGATCTGAGCTTCTAGAACTTCGCCACGAGCGCCGTCGTGAACTGGGTATCCGTAGTCCGCGTCGCGGGAGCGACGGGAATCTTGCGGTACCTCAGGGTGTATCCGGTCTTGAGCGCGAAAATCTCGCTCAACGCCGCGCTCGCCGAGAGCTCGGTGTTGAGCTGGACGAAGCCCGCGATCGTGAGATTCGGCAGGTACTCGATGCTCACCCGGGTCGAAAAGGTCTTCGTCCAGTCGCGCGAGGCCTCGGTGAAGAGGCGAAGCAGGCTCTGCGTCAGCTGCCCGGCGAAACGGTTTTCAACCGCGTAACGATAGCCGCCCTCGAGGAAGAACGTGAGAGCCTCCTCTTTGATGAAGTAGTACTTCGCGCCGGCGTCCGTGTTGTAGCGCTGGACGAACCCCGCGAAAACATCGCTTTCCAGGCTCTGGCCGGCGAAGAAGCTCAGGCTTTCGACCAGGCTCCGCTCGTAGCGGAGGCCCAGGAGCCAGTTGCGCGCGGACTCGACGCCGCGCGAGCTCGCCGAGAGGAACTTGCCGTCGAAGCGGAGCACATCGTGCTCCCACTGGTACCTCGAAAGCTGCCGAACGCTATAGCTCTCGGACTCGGCGTTCCCGCCGGTAACGACCAAGCCGGCTTCCGATTCGTTGGAGAGGCCGATCTGGGTTTCGGCGGCGAAAGCGTTCGTCGAAAGGAGAAGGGTGAAAAGAAACATGATGAACATGGATGTATCCTCCTAGGGGCGGGTTACCCGGTAGATCCCGAAAACTCCGGTTTCAGAGCGTTTATGGAAGTAGAGAGATTTCTGATCCGCAGAAAGGCTGGGCCCCTCCGTCGCGGTGCCTGAAATACCCGCGATCTCCGCGGGTGCGCCGAAGTTCGAGCTCGCGTCGGGGCGCTCTGCAACCATGATCCTCAACCCGCTTTCCTGGGTGATGTCGACTGCACGCGTGAAGTAAAGCTCGAGGCCGTCGGTCGAGAGGGTCGCCGCGTACTCGAGATGTTCCCGAGTATTGACCGCGGCCAGGAGAGCCGCGGCGGCGGGCACACGGACGAACACCCCGCCCGCCTTGGCGGCGAGATCGAGGTCGGCCTTGGCCGGGACGCTTCCTCCGGTGAAGACGGCCCGAGAGAGGATCAGGAAGTTCCCGTCGGGCGTCACGTCGATGTCCATGATGAGCTCGCCCGCGCCGGTGTTCACGATCTGCTGGCCCAGCCTCGCAGTGCCGGAGACGCTTCCGGAAGCGTACGTCCCGCCGTAGAGCGTGTCCTGATCGCTCGCGTAGCTCCGAAGCGAGATGAAGTAGAGATTCGAGGCGGCGTCGATCGCAGGCACGCCGTCCAGGAAGCCGTTGATGTTCGCGCCCGTGAGCAGCCCGCCGTACTGGTACTGCGTGGCGCTCACCCGGGTCGCGTAGTGCAGTTCCATCTGCGAATCGCCAGCTGCCGGCTTGTCGTTGAAGAACAGGACCTGGTCGTCCGCGGAGAGCTTGGGCTCCATCGCGTTCCCGGTGTAGCCTGTGATCGCGACGGGTGCCTCGTTTCCCCACTCGAGGTTCTTGGCCGGCGCCGAGGTCACGGGATCGGAATCACGGCAGACGGTCAGCACGAGTGCCAGGGAGAGGATCGTGGCCGAGGCGAGCACACGTTTCAGCACCGGGGAGGCCTCCCTGTCGCCCCCGGAAGGCCCAGGGATACCTGCTTCGCGATAGATGGATTCCGACTCTTGCCGAGCATCGCGGTGCTCGCGCCCGGACATTTCGGATGCACTCGCTTCGCGAGTGCTGACTTCGAGTCCGTGCTGCAAACACCCACCTTAGGAAAGAAGGCCCGCTGGGCCCTCTTTCCTAAGATGGTGCTCGCGCCCGGACTCGAACCGGGACGGGTTACCCCACTGGTTCCTAAGACCAGCGTGTCTACCAATTCCACCACGCGAGCAGCTTCGGACATCATTAGCAGAGCGGTCAGCGCTTCGCGACCGTCTCTTCCTTCAGGACCTTCTTCGCGAAGATGAAGACCAGAAGTGCGACGATCAGGAAGTCGATCGTCGCGCCGATGAACTTGCCGTACAGGATGCCATTATAGCTCAGCAGCCGGATGTTCTCGACCTGCGCGGCCCGGAGGGCCGGCTGGAAGATCACGGGCATCAGCAGGTCGTTGACGAAGCTATTCACGAGCTCGTTCAGCTTGCCGCCGATGATCACCGCGATGGCGAGCCCGATCACACCGTAGTGCCTCAGGAAAAGCAGGAATTCCTTGAACATCCCTTGGGCATACCGGCCTTGCGGCGCGGCGACAAGGCCTATCAGGCGGCCTTGTTCGGCGGGGTTCCGGCAGGCGTCCCCGCGGGCGGCCCACCGGCGGAACCTCCGGGTTTCTTGGCCCCCCCGCCCTTGAGGAACTTCAGCTCCGTGTTGGCGCGCTCAAGCTCCTTCTTGAGGCGGGCCTCTTCGCGCTGGAGCTCTTCGACACGAAGCGCCAGCTGGTCGGCTTCTTTCTGGGCGACCGTCGACATCTTCACGGCCGCCTCGAGGCGCTTCTTCATCTCGTCGGCGTTGGACACGGCGGCGTTCTTCTTCGCGTTGGTCGCCTCGGCGAGCTTCTCGGCGAGCTCGTGGTTCGTGCGCTTGAACTCGTCGACCTGGCGCTGCAGGCGATCCGCCTTGGTCTTCATGGCCGCGATCTCGGCCGTGTTCGCGCCGCGGTTCTTCATCGCGGCCGAATCGAGCTTCAACTTCATCTCGTCGAGCTTCTTCTTGAGCGCGGCGTTCTCGTCCTTGGACGCGTTCAACAGATTCTGGGTCATGTTGAACTTCTGCTTGAAGTTCTCGTCCCCGCTGCCCGAGCTCTGCTTGAGCTTCTCGATGTTCGCCGAGACATGGGCCAGCTGCTCCTTCGACCGGTTGAGCGCGGCGTTCTTCTGCTTCAGCGCCTCGTCCTTCTTCCGGAGCTCCTCCTGCATCGCCATCATCTGGCTCTTCAGCTCGTGCTCCTTCTGCTTGATCGAATGGTTCAGCTTCTGGGCCATGTCCCGAAGGCCCGCCTTCTCGGCGACGAGCTCCTTCATCAGGCCGTCCACCCACTTCTTCGAACGCGCGTCCTTGGCGATCTGCGCGGCTTCCTTCTGCGCGCGCGCCAGGGTCTTGTTGAGCCCGCCGCCCTCGAGCTCGGACACGAGATCCTCCGCCCCGCTCGCGCGATCGGCCCCCGTGCGCTGCCTGCGCGCGCGCGCCGTCTCGAACTTCTTCGGCTCGTTCGAAGCCTTTTCAGCCGAGGGCGCGGCGTTGGCGCCGATCTCATCGACCTTGCCCTCCTCGGCACTGGTCTCGAGCGCCGGATCGCCTTCCGCCTGCTCTTCCCCGGAGCCCTTCTTGCGCCGGAACGGCCAGATGTTCTTCAGGAACTCGCCGATTCCCTTGGCTCCTGCGGCGTCCTTGTCGGCTCCCGCGCCGCTCGCGCCCGCGCCACCGGCTTCGAGCTCGGCGATCCGTTCCTCGAGCTCCTTGATCCGCTCGACGTACTTCTCGGTTCCCGGAACCTTGATGAGCTCCGGGTCGCCTCCATCGACTTTCGTCACTGAGGAGTCGATGCCATCCGCCTTGGGTCCCCCGGACCCTGAAACCTTGATGACGGTCTGGTCGGTACCCTGGACATGGGAGCTGCCCGCGATGCGGACCATCTCCTCCCTTTCCTTCTCCCCCGCCGCGACGCGGATCTTCTCGAGCTTCGCCTGCTCGGCGGCTCCCAAAGAAAGCACCTCGCCCGACGAAGGAGCGGTGACGCCCGGAACCGGGGGCTTCTCGCGCAGCATCGTATCGTAGTCGAGGTCGGCGAGCTGGACGTAGGCTTGCGCCGGGGGAGGCTCGGAGTCGGCTTGTTCGCGGGTCAGCGGGATCACCACGAGCTGCTGAGACTCGGCGCCGGGCTGAGCGTCGATGCGGCCGGGAATGCCCAGAAGCCCGATGATCTCGATCTCCTTGGTGTCCTGGCAGACGCGAACGACCACGCGGTCCGCCTGGGTGGAGAGCTCCGCGAGCAACGCCTCGAAGCCTGGAGCCGCGTCACCCGAAGCCACCCGCTGGCCGAGGCCATCCATCGCCGGCATCGCGTCCACCGCGAACGAGACGCCGAAAGCGATCTTCTCGCCGTCGATCCCGCACTCGAAGCTCATTCCGCTCGAGGCGACCTCCTTGGAACGCGTACGGTAGGACTCGAACACCGCGAATAGGAGCACGGTGCGGATCTTGAGCTCATCCGCGCCGGTCTTAGCGAGGCGCGCGGCCACCAGGTCGGACACGCGCCCGATGTTCTTCGTGCTGAAGAAGGTGTCGTAGAAAACGTAGCACTTCTCGGCCAGGAGGCCGGAGACGCCGAAGCACTGGAGCTGACGCGGAGGGATCTTGCCGAAGCTATACATCGACGAATCCCTTCAGCCCGTGAATCGTCGGCGCGTCAGAGGCGGGGCGGACGAACTTCTCCTGCACGCGCCTCATCCGCGAGGCGATCTTCGCGCCCGCGCGCCCCTCGAGCTTGCCGAGCAGAGCGGTCG
>CAYZKI010000206.1:0-6259 GCA_964478745.1 uncultured Bacteriovoracaceae bacterium | reverse complement strand
AAGTACCAGGGCCAGGCGTTCGCGCGGCCCGAGATCTCGAAGCAGGATCTCGTCCCGGGCCAGTTCGAGCACGAGCGCAAGCGCCTGATGGCCAAGCACTGGCCGACCCTCGGCCTGTTCGCCAACTGGGGCACCAACTCGACGACGAAATCGGACCTTTTCGACGGCGACCGGTCTTCCTGGAACTACGGGATCCAGCTCAGTGTCCCGATATTCACGGGTCTGTCCTCGTTCGGCGACAGGCGGGCGCTCGCGGCGCGCGAGAAGAAGATCCTGGCCGCGGATCACGGTGTCCGGACCAACCTGGCGATCTCGAGCTTCCAGGCCGAGCAGGATCTGAAGGTCGGCGAGGAGCTCGTCGTGACGAGCCGCGAGGCGCTGAAGCTCGCGGAGAGCGCCTATCGCGAGGCTCAGAGCGCCTATGCGACCGGCACCGCCAACTACACGCAGCTTTCCGAATCGCAGCGCAGCTGGATCGAGGCTGAGCTCGCGTTCGAGCAGGCCCGCTACGATTACGTTCTCCGCATGACCCGTTATTTCATCGCGGCCGGCTGGCCGCTGAACGATCTCGTTGAAGTCCTCAAGAAAGGGAAAGCCTCATGAACCTTCGCCTGACCCTCGTCGCTCTTTCGGTAGGATTGGCCGCAGCCGGATGCGGGCGTGACCGCGACGCCGAGGACTACCGGCGCGAGAAGCTCGCCGAGGAGATCGCCAAGCTCAACCAGATCGCCGGCACCTATCGCGGCGCCGCGGTTTCCCGCGCTGACAACGGCCCGCTCGGCGCTCTGACCATCGAGCTACGCTCCGGCACCAAGTTCGGCGGGCGCAAGGACGGGTTCGAGGCCGAGGAGCTTCCCGCCCTGCGCGGCACCGTCTACTTCGAGAGCGGCGAAGGCAGGCCCGCCGCCACGCAGTTCAAGGACGCCTTTTACGACTCGGACACGGGCGCCTTCCGCGCCACTGTCGAGCTTCCGCGCCGCGCGCGAACCGTCGAGATCAACATCCAGGGCTCGGTGCACGGCCCGGTCCTCAAGGGCTCGATCGAGGCCGACGGATTCATCGCCCAGGGCGGCGACTTCACGCTCGTGAAGGACGGACCGCGCCCGGATCCGAGCACGCTCAAGCGCGAGGCGCCGAAGCAGGGCGGCGCCGATCCCCTGGAGATCGGCGAGTTCACGGGCACGGGCACGTTCTGGAACGGGGCATCGGCGCGGATGACCCTGGTCCTCGACTCGAGCATCGCGCGCTCGGAAGACCGTTTCATCAACCTTCTGATGCCCGTGAAGTTCGTCCAGGCCACGCTCGACGTCGGGCCGGAGAACGGCTTCAGCACGACGCCGTTGCACTTCAGCGACACGGAGTGGGACGAGCGCTACGGCACCCTGATCGGCGAGTCGGCGATGTCGACGGGCACCGTCAGGCTCGAATGCCTCTGGGACAAGCCGGCCAAGGCGTTCGGATGCACGATCACGAATCCGATCCGCGGCCGGGTCGCGACCGGCCAGCTGAAGGGCGGGTCGAGGGGAGGGGTTCGATGACGGACCCGCGGCTGTCGAGGACGGTTCTCCTCATCGTCGCGCTGAGCGCGGCCTCGGCGGCCTCAGCCGCGACGCCGCCTTCCCAGCGCACGGTTCGCGTCGGCATCCCCGAGTCGAGCTATGAGGAGCGCGTCGCCGCGCCCCGGACGCCGTCGCGTCTCGAGGTGCAGGCCGGCGCCTTCGCGACCGGAGCCTCGATCCCGATCGAGAGCTGGAGCGACTCGAGGGTTCCCTTCGAGACGGGCGGAGCCGCGAGAATCTCGGTGGGCCTGCTTCCGAGGCTGGCAGTGCTCGAGGCGGGCGAGCTGAGCCTGAAGCTGGGAGCGAGTTTCACCCCGCTGTCCCGCAGCGGAGAAGTCAGCGTGGGCTCCGTCACCACCTCGGGCAGCCAGAGCCTCTACTGGCTGACGGGCAGCGCGGGCGTTCACTTCGAGCCCACGTGGCTTTCCACGCGCGACGCCTCGTTCTATCTTTCGGTGGCGGCGCAGCCGCACGCGGTTATCGTCACCCGCAGCGTGCTCGGCGACTCCGACACCGACTCGGCCCTGGGCTACGAGGCCGCGCTCGGCGCGAGCTACCGCTTCGCGGGCCCCGCCGCCGTGATCGGCGCGACCGAGCTCACGGCCGGGATGTCCTTCCAGCGCGCTCGTCTCGGCGACGCCACGCTTGGCGGGCTCGGCGTTCAGGGCGGATTGCGCTGGGCGCTCTGATCGAACCCGCCTGGGCTCGTCACCACGGGCGGGGCGATTGCTCCGGGGCCGGTCGATCCGAAGCCCGCGCCCGTTCCGAAGTCAGGGCTGGTCACGCTCGGTGACCCGATGAACCCGTCCGTCGAGGGCCCGAATTGCTGGTTGAACCCGACGCTCGGGCTCGGCTCGGGCTGCACGGCAACGATGCCGGCCTGCTGTCCCGGAGGGGCCGTCTGGCTGATGCCGGGCGCCGCGCCCGGAAGCGCCGGGCTCGTTCCCGGCAGCGCGCCCGGGGCTGTCGTCGTCGACCCTCCCGAACCGCCGGGAAAGGTCCCGAACGACTGCATCGCGGGCGGAGAGAGGGTGCCGGGATTGCCCTGCATACCGCTGGAGAAGCCTCCAGTGGTGCCCGAGCCGCCGGTCGGAGGGGTAGAGGCGCCCGGGTTCAGCGAGCTGCCCGACTGGGTCAGGACTATGGCCGCCAGGACACAGGAAACCCATAGAATCGGCTGTTTTTCGTGCTTCATGACAGGCTCTCGCGGTGCATCGCGCGTGCCTCGGGACCGTCCGGCGAGCAACTACTCAAATCCCTTAATTTATTGTTACCAGAACCGAATAGTTCAAACGTGCGTTTGACAGAATTGAATCAGGCTCTTACGCTTGAGTTATGACAGCCCGAAAAAGCAAAGTAGCGCCCTCCCGGGTTGACGCCGAAAGGGGGCCTGACCAGACCCGCTTCTGCCTCGTGCAGGCCGCGAAGAAGCTCTTCGCCTCGATCGGATTCGACGCGACGTCCGTCAAGTCGCTGGCGAAGGAAGCCGGCGTGAACGTGAGCCTGGTGAGCTACCACTTCGGCGGCAAGGAAGGCCTCTACAAGGCCTGCCTCGGCCAGTTCACGGAACGGAATCTCGCCACCGCGAAACGGGTGCTCCAGCCCGTCTCCTCGAAGGAGGAGTTCCGCGTCCGCATCCGGATGTTCTTCGAGGAGATGTTCCAGAGCTTCATGTCCGAGCCCGAGCTGCTCAGGATACTTCATCGCGACATCGAGATGGGGAAGCCCTACACCATGGAAGTTTTCGGCAGCACCATCATGCAGACGGCCGAGACTTTCGTCGATTTCGTCAAGAAGGCGCAGAAGGCGGGCGTGGTCAGGAAGGACGTCGATCCGCTCCTGACGACGGCGTTCCTGATGGGAACCTGCCAGCACCTGATGCGCATCGATCACATCTCGAGCAGGTTCTTCAATCGCAGCATCAAGAACCCCGCCAACCGCGAGGCGGTTCTCGATCACTACATCAAGATTTTCCTCGAGGGACTCGAGCCACGTCCCGAGAGCGGGGCATCGGCTCAAACGCAGGCATAATAAGGTGGCATGACCATGGACATCTATCGAATCCTCGTCGCGGTCGGACTGGCGCTTGCGGCGCTCAGCCCGGCGGCGAAAGCGGAAGAGAAAAAGGCATCAGAGGTGCTGACGGTTCAGGACTTCCTTCGACAGGCGCGTGAGGGCCACCAGGGCTATCGTGCGTCGGTCGAAGCAAGTCAGGGGTCCCGGCTCACCGCCCGCGAAGCCGATCTGTTCTTCTCGCCGGCGCTGATCGCCGAAGCGAGATCCGGATCGGACTCGCGCGAGACGCAGAACCCGACGTTCCAGGGAAGCAAGTCGCGCAACAACGCGCTCAGCCTCGGCGTCCGGCAGCAGTTCAGCTTCGGTCTCCAGGCCCAGCTCACCTACAATTACGGATTCTTCGAGGTCACCGGCGCGAATCCCGCCTTCCTTCCGCTCTCGAGCTGGAGCGAGGGCAGGCTCGCGCTCGAGCTCACGCAGCCCCTGTGGCGGAACGGCTTCGGACGCGAGGTGCGCGCGCAGCTCGAGATGGCCGAGGCGAATGCGCTTGCCGCGAGCTTCAACAACTCCTTCGCGGGCAAGATGCTCATGGCCGAGGCCGAGAGCGCCTACTGGCGACTTGTCCTGGCGCGCGAGAGCGTTCGCGTCTCGCGGGACACGCTCGAGCGCCAGGGAAAGCTCAAGGAGTGGAGCGCGGGCCGCGTGAAGCTCCAGCTCGCCGACCGCTCGGACCTGCTCCAGTCGGACGTGGCCGTCGATGCCCGCCGCCTCGAGCTCCGCGCCGCCGAGGACGAGGAGCGCGCGGCTGCCCGCGCGTTCAACTCGGCCCGCGGCCGGGACTCGGATGATGTTCCCGAGAAGCTCCAGGCCCTGGACGGCGCGGAGATGGACAAGATCGCGGCGCCGGCGCGCTCGCAGTTCCGCGAGGACGTGCTCGCGGCCGAGCAGCAGAGCCGCTTGGGCGAGGCGAGCGCGCGCGCGGGTCGCGAGAAGAACCTGCCGCAGGTGGACCTCTTCGGGACCGTGGCGACCACGGGCCGCGACGCGACGGTCGGCGGCGCGACCGCGGAGTCGTTCACGGCGACGCGCCCGGTGCTGGGCATCGGGGTCCGCGCCACCGTGCCCCTGAACTTCGGCGCGACCAGCGACGCGCGCGAGGGATACGCCCACAACAAGGCGTCGGCCGTCTACGCGTTCGAGCGCAAGCGGTTCGAACAGGAGCGCGACTGGAACAACCTGGTCCGCAGGCTCGAGGAGTCGAAGACGCGGCTGAAGCTCGCGCGCGCTCTCGAGGGCTCGCAGCGGGACAAGCTCGTTTACGAGCGGGACCGGCAGAGAAGGGGTCGGTCGACCACGTTCCAGGTGCTCCAGTTCGAGCAGGATTACGCGAGCGCTCAGCTGAACCACATCCGCGTGCAAGCCGAAGTGCTGAGCATCCTCATCCAGATGAAGACTTTCGCACCTACCACTGAGACGGCCGTCTCGGGAGGCCAGTCATGAACCTAGCCAGCCTTTCCATCAAGCGCCCCATTTTCATCACCTGCCTCGTCATTCTCATGCTCGCGATGGGCTACCTGTCCTTCCGCAAGCTGCCGGTCGACCTGTTCCCGAACGTCACCTTCCCCGTGGTGACCGTCACGACGGTCTACCTGGGCGCGGGCCCGGAGGAGATCGAGACGCTGATCTCGAAGGTTGTCGAGGAGGAGATGAGCACCCTCCCGGGCATCAAGACGCTTCGTTCGATGAATCGCGAGGGGGTCAGCACGGTCGTGGCCGAGTTCACCCTCGAGACCGACGTGAAGTACGCGGAACAGCAGGTCCGCGACCGCATCGGCTCGGCCAAGCGCAAGCTCCCCGATGACGTCGAGGAGCCGATCATCCGGCGCATCGATCCGGCGGACCAGCCCATTCTGACGCTCGGTCTCACGGCCGACCTGCCGGAAGGCGAGCTCTTCGACCTCGCCGACGAGGTGCTTCGTCCCCAGATCGAGCAGATCAACCAGGTGGGCCTCGTCGAGGTCCTGGGCGGCCGGAAGCGCGAGATCCGCGTCGACCTCGACCGCAGGAAGCTGAAGGAGTTCGAGGTCTCGGCCACCCAGGTCGCGACCCGCATCTCGGCGGCGGGAAAGAACATCCCGGCCGGCAAGGTGGACGAAGGCAAGAACGAGACGGTGTTCAGGACGCTCGGCGAGTTCCGCAGCACCTCCGACCTCGAGAAAACCATCGTCAACTTCATCGGCAACGACGTGCCGGTCACCGTGAGCGACGTCGGCAAGGTCTACGACGGCCTCGAGGACGAGAAGTCGCGCGCTTTCCTGAACGGCAAGAAGTCGCTTTTCCTGCGCGTCTACCGCCAGTCGGGCGCCAATACGATCGCCGTCACCAACGCCGTCAAGAAACAGGTCGACAAGTTCAACGCCATTCTCAAGAGCGAGAAGGGGAACCCGCGGGTGGACCTGATCCGCGACGGCTCCAAGCCGATCAACGCGAACGTCGAGGACGTGAAGGAGTCGATCTTCTTCGGCATCATCCTCACGATCCTGGTGGTCTACTTCTTCCTGGCGAGCGGCAAGTCCACGTTCATCACGGGCCTCGCTCTCCCGAACTCGCTGATCGGCGCGTTCATGCTCATGGCGATCGCGGGCTTCACCATCAACGTGATGACGCTGCTGGCGCTCTCGCTG
>CAYZKI010000205.1:3090-6269 GCA_964478745.1 uncultured Bacteriovoracaceae bacterium | reverse complement strand
CTCCGGGAGCACGAGCCCGACCGTCAGGACGGCCGCGACATACACGCCCGCGCTGGTCGGTCCCGCCGCCACTGCCACCCAGATCGTGTTCGTGATCGCCGCCGCCCACGCCCACCACCGCCCGAAACGCAGATTCGCGTATACGAGAGGCAGGGGCGAGAGCAGGGCAAAGAACGCGCTCAGGAAAAACAGGGCGCTCAGAAAGAGCGGAACCGTCCTCAGCCACCAAGGAAGCAGTTGAGGAAGGAGCCGGGTTCCGAATGACGGCGCCCCCGTGGGGCCCCGATCATCGGAAGCCGGGCTGGAATTCGCCCCGATCACTGCGCTTAGTTACCCATCGAGACATAGCCGACGAGCGCGAGGTTGCGCGCGCGCTTGACGGCACTGGTCAGATGGCGCTGGTGAAGCGCGCAGTTGCCGGAGATCCGGCGAGGGACGATCTTCCCATGCTCGGTGATGAACGACTGCATGAGGCGAACATCCTTATAGTCGAGCATGTAGTCCTGGTCGGAGCAGAAGCGGCACACCTTCTTGCGGGAAAACCCGCCGCGGCGTCCGCCGTCGTCGCGATCTTCGCGACTCTCGCGCCCTTCACGTCCGCCCTTTTCGCCGGCGGGCTTATCGGTCTTGATCTCAGCTTTCAAATTGGTTCTTGCCATTGGTCTTGATCCTTCTTTTCGGCAATCTTGAAAAAGTTACTCTTCCGAGCCCACGGGTTCGATCGGGCTATGACGCTCTTCGGAGCCACGGCTGCTGTAACCGCCGTCGCGATCACCGCGATCACGGCCGTAGCCACCGTCGCCGCCGAACGAACGGCGCTCGGCCATGCGCTCTTCGCGACGGGCTTCGCGCTCTTCTTCGCGCTTCTTCTGCGCGGCATGGTACTCAGCGCGCTTCTTGCGGAAATCTTCCGGGTCGAACTCGCGCTCGAGGTTCACCGTCAGGAAGCGGAGCACGTGGTCGTGCAGGCGCAGGTTACGCTCGATCTCGTGAACGATGTCGCCTTCGCCGGTGTAAGCGACGTAGGTATAGTGGCCGCGCGATTCCTTCTGGATCGTGTAGGCGAGCTTGCGCTTGCCCCAGTCTTCGGTGAGGACGACCTCGCCCTTGTACTGTCCGATGATGCCCGTGAGCTTGTCCTGGAGCGCCTTGAGAGCGTCGTCCGAAAGTTCCGAGCGCGTGACGAAAGTGGTTTCATAGCCGGCCAGACGGCCAGCATTTGCGGTACGTGCCATTTTTTCTCCTCATGGTTCGTTGAGCTTTTAACCGGAACGGCGGCCAAATAGCGGAGGCCGAGCTCAAGAGCCCACCCCGAGGCATTGCGCCGAAAGAGTGAGCAAGGGTTACAGATCGGCTTGGGATAGCACGCTAAGCCGTGAAAAAGCTAGCGGGATTTGCCCTGAAGGGGGTTGACCGGCTCCACTTCGGTCGTGGGCGGGGCCCTCCGGACGCCCAGCCATTGGACCACCCAGATCGCTCCTTCATACATGAGCACCAGGGGGATCCCCAGGACCAGCATCGAAACGGCATCCGGGGGCGCGAAAAGTGCCGAAAGGATTGTGATAATCATGATGGCCGTCCGGCGGTGCTCGCGCAGGAAGGGGGCGTCCACCACCCCCAGGTACCCCAGGAGAACGACCAGGACGGGCAGCTCGAAGGCCACCCCGAAAAGGAGGAGCAGCTTGAGAACCAGGCTGTAATAGGCGTCGATCGTGAGCATCGGGACGTCCGACGGGGTTCCGTAGGTCACGAAGTACTTGAAGCCGACGGGAAAGAGCACCGTGTACGCGAACACCGCCCCGGCCAGGAAAAAGAAGGTCGCCGCCGCGATGAAAGGGACGGCGAGCTTCCGCTCCTTCTCGTACAGGCCGGGCGCGATGAATCCCCAGAGCTCATAGAAGAAGTACGGGGAGAGGAAGAAGATCGACGCGTAGCCCGAGATCTTCAGATGGGTCAGGAAATTTTCGAACAGGCTCGTGAAATAGAGCTTCTGCTGATCCGGCGGCATCGCATCAAAGAGCGGCTGCCTGAGGACGCTCATGATCGGATCGGAGATGAAGTAGCAGGCGATGAATCCGAAGAAGAAGACGATGAGCGCCCGGATGAGCCGCGTCCGCAGCTCATCGAGATGGTCTAAGAAGCTCATGGTCCGGTCAGAATTCAGTTGAGACATGGGTATGCGAGTAATACAAATGAGACCGCATGACTCGTTCAAAGCTACTTCCCGCGCTCCTCGGCGTCGCTGCAGTCGTTGTCATTATTGTCGCACTGATCTACGTGCAAGGTCAAAAGAACACAGGAGAACAGCCGGCTCCGGCTGCCACCGACGCCGCGGCAGCGGCGACCGGAGACACGGGCGCCACGGCTACCACAGGAACTTCCGAGCAAACTATGGCGACCAATACGAATCCCGATCTCACGACTGACGCGAACGGCTTGTCAAAGGCGACCGTCGTCATCACGACCACTCAGGGCGTGATCAAGTACAAGTTCTACTCGTCCGACGCTCCGGCCACCGTGAAGCGCATGGTGGAGCTCATCAACCAGGGCTTCTACAACGGGCTCACCTTCCACCGCGTCGAGCCCGACTTCGTCATTCAGGGCGGCGATCCGCTCGGGAACGGGATGGGCGGAAGCGGCCAGAAGCTCAAGGCGGAGTTCAACTCGCGCAAGCACGTCGAAGGCACCGTTGCGATGGCGCGCGCGCGCGACCCGGACTCGGCCGACTCCCAGTTCTACGTCGCTCTCGGCACGCTGCCGCACCTCGACCGCAACTACACGGTCTTCGGCCAGGTGGTCGAAGGCATGGATGTCGCCCGCAAGATCCGCGTAGGCGACAAGATGACCAGCGTCATCATCCAGTAACGGGCACTCAGGCAGGCTGGCAGCCGGGCTCGGATTCAGGTTCCGGGTCAGGGTGTGGTCTTTGGCTGCGAGGCGGGCATCCTCGCTCCCAGCTTCTTGAGCTTGGTCTGTAGAGGCGTGGGCAGCGACTTCGCGAACGCTTCCGGGTTGCTCATGCCGGCCTGAAGCTTGGACATCGCCAGGGCGACGTCGCCGTCCGTCTGCTGGATCAGGTGCTCGAAGACCTCGGCGGCGAACTCGTAGATCGCCTGCTGGTTCTCCTCGCTGCCGGCCAGGGAGCGCACGCGCTCATCGACGACCTTCGCCTTCGGATC
>CAYZKI010000205.1:0-3080 GCA_964478745.1 uncultured Bacteriovoracaceae bacterium | reverse complement strand
CAACGCCTTGTCGCCCACGAGCAGATGAGGGCGCAGCAGCTGCATCGTCTGCGCGAGGGCGGCGGCCGACGCCGAGTCGAGATTTCCCTTCGGCCCGGCGTGAGCGAAGCCAGCGGACACGACGAAAGCCAGGAGCACCAGGAAGCGCATAAGTTTCTCCGGATCGGATGAGGACGTTTTACTGCCAGTCTTTCTTGACGGTGTCGTTCGGGAGGATTCCCGCTTCCTGGAGCGCGCGCGCGGCGCGCTCGCTGCGGGTGGTGACCCACACCTCGTAGAGACGAAGCAGGTCCTTCTCGGTCTTGGGATTGGTCTTGTCGCTCACGTCGGCAAGCACGTTCACGAACGTCGCGAAGCGCTCGGCGAGCTCCTGGAAAACACCGCGAAGCGACTGTTCCGCCCGCGCAGCCGCGTGCTGATACGCGGTCCCGCCCATACCGATGTAGTAGTCGACGTCGACGAGCTTCCGGCTCAGGCTGTCCTGGAAGTAACCCGCGATATACAGCGAGACATCGCCCACGTGGCGGAACATGGCCTGCTGCTCGTGGATCTCGGGGCGCTCGATCGCGTCCTTCACCATGAGCGCGAGAGGCTCCTGGGTGAGCTTTTCCGCGGAAACGAACTGATTCATCAGATTCACGAGATAGAACTCGGTTTCGGGACGAGTCGTGACCTGGTTCTTTCCGAGCGCGTCCGTGAGGAGCTCCCGAAAGAAATCCTGGGGTTGAGCAACGAGTTTCAGATTCGGTTTCGGTCTGGTCACCACGAAAATCCTAAAAACCTTATCGGATCCCTACACTTCTATTTTAATCCCCCACCCTGGGCTGTCAATTTGTGGGGATGCGCAGCATTACTGCGGGGTGTCATCCCTGACCTGAGTCAAAAGTTACGCAACGTCGCGGAATCGGGCTAGAATGTGCGAAGTGAAATCACTTCGGGCCCCGATTCTTTGCCTTCTCGGCCTTGCCGCGGCGTTCACGAACGCGCCTGCTGTCTTCGCCGGGAATCTCAAGGAATTGAAGATCAGCCTCTTCGGTCAGCCGTGCCTCCTCCGAGGGCCGTTCGATGAGCCCACGCTTCAACGCATCCACTCCATCAGCCCTGCAGAGCTCGAGCCGCCGGAATCCCGCGAGCTCGCTCAAAAGCAGCTCGATCGAGTAAAAGCGGCGCAGCCCATCCCGGCCGCGCTCGACCACTATCGGAATTCCCAGATGAAGCGGATCGCCGCGCAGCAGGACTTCTTCCAGGCGCTCGAGACCGCGCGCAAGAACAAGAAAGCGGACGCGCTGATCGCCGTCGCGAAAAAGCACTTCAGATCGAAGGACGCGAAAGATCGCAGGGCTTTCGATGCGCTCGCCGCGAAGTACAAGGCGAAGGAAAGCGGCGCTTCGCTTCTCGAGAGCTTCCGCGACGGCATCGAGCCTGATCCGCAGGAAGAGTTCCATCGGGTCACGCGCCAGCTGAACATCCAGTACGTCTGCTCGTTCGAGGACGACGGCATCGAGGAAAACGCGGATTCGGTCGGGGCGGAATCGCCTGAGCCGGACTCGAACTCCAAGGAATGAGCCTCTCCGGAACGTTGAAATCCGAGCGGCTTCCCTGCGCTCTCGTCGACCTCGACGCGTTCGACCGGAACGTCCAGCGCGTGGCCACTCTCGCCGGGAAGAAGCCCGTCCGGATCGCGACGAAATCGATCCGCGTGCCGGAGCTGATCCGACGCGTGCTCGCGTACGGGCCTCCGTTCAAGGGTCTGATGTGCTACAGCGCCGAGGAGGTCGACTTCCTGGCGCGAGAGGGCTTCGACGACCTTCTGCTCGCCTATCCGGCCACTCGCGACGCCGCGCTCGATGCTCTGTTCTCCGCGCACCAGAAGCACGGAAAAGCCGTGACCGTGCTGGTCGATTCGGCCGCGCAGGTGAAGGCGCTGGCCCGCAGGTTCGCGGACTGCTCCCGGCCGCTGGGTGTCGCCGTCGACATCGACGTCTCCTCGCGCTGGTTCGGAAGCCATATCGGCGTATTGAGGAGCCCCGTCCGCACGAACGCGGACATCCTCGCGGTCACGACCGAGATCAGCAAGCATCAATGCCTCAGGCTCAGGGGAGCGATGGCTTACGAGGCGCAGGTGGCGGGGCTAGGCGATCGCAATCCCTTCAAGAAAGCGCTGAACCCGGTGGCTTGGGCCGTTCGCAGGCTGGCCGCGCGCGGAGTGGCCAGGCGCCGCCGCCAGATCCACGCGCTGTTCAAGCTCCATTCGCTCGCGCTCGAGATCTTCAACGGCGGCGGCACGGGCTCCGCGAACCTCTCCGCCCGTGAGGGCGCGCTCACCGAGATCACGGCTGGAAGCGCGTTCTACTGCCCGCACCTTTTCGACTACTTCTCGAACGTGAGCTTCGAGCCCGCGTGCTTCTTCGCCCTCGAGGTGGCGCGCTCGCCCCGCGACGACGTGGTCACCTGCCTGGGCGGCGGCTACATCGCTTCAGGCGAGGCCGGCCCGGATCGGCTGCCGGTTCCCTGGGAGCCCCGTGACGCGCGCATCGTCGATCGCGAAGGCTTCGGCGAGGTACAGACGCCGCTGATCCTCCCTCCGGGCGCGAAGGTCCGCGTCGGCGACGCGGTCTTGTTCCGCCACGCGAAGGCCGGCGAGCTGATGGAGCGATTCAACGATGCCGTGCTCCTCTCGAAGGGCGCGATCGTGGGCCGCGCGAAGACTTACCGCGGGCACGGACTGAGCTTCTTCTAGGAGCGGAGTCCGCATCCTGTCGAGGTTTCGTGGAGGATGCCCACGAGATTCTTTTTCGCCATTCGTTTCAGGGCCCGAGAGGGCCCTAGAAACGAAAGCGAAAAAGCTGACCGAGCTGGGCATCCTCCACGAAACCTCGACAGGATGCTGATTCGGCTCCCGTTGTGCCGTTTCAGCTTCGTAGGTCGTCGGTGTAAACTTGCACGCGATAGCCCAACGTCTGGTGCACTCGCTCGTCGGCGAAGTAGAGGCTCATCACGATTC
Source organism: uncultured Bacteriovoracaceae bacterium (assembly GCA_964478745.1). GTDB lineage: Bacteria > Bdellovibrionota > UBA1018 > UBA1018 > UBA1018 > CAYZKI01. Next base: position 76 of record CAYZKI010000205.1, on the reverse strand, counting down.
CGCGCAGGCCGAGGCGGACCAGGCGCAGGACTCCTCCGAGCGGGCCGGGCACCCCGGGCGCCCATTCGAGAAGGTG
>CAYZKI010000204.1:0-6282 GCA_964478745.1 uncultured Bacteriovoracaceae bacterium | reverse complement strand
TCTACAAACTCGTCCACCAGTAGGTGGCCCAGGCGAGGGCGAAGCCCGAGTTACCTAGAGCCCCACAGCTCCGCCAGCGGAGCAGAGTGCCTAGTTGCCTAGTTGCCTAGTTGCCTTGTTGCCGAGTCTGCCTTGCCTGCCCAGTCTGCCTCGTCTGCCTCGTCTGCCTCGTCTGCCTAGCCTGCCTAGCCTGCCTAGCCTGCCCATCCTGCCTAGCCTGCCTCCGTCTCTCCCTCCCCCACTGTCGACTTTCTCATCAACGCCTGTTGACGCGCCTAACATGAGCCGCCCAAGACACAGCTCCCCTGACTCCACGAAACCACAAGCAAACTTCCCCCATCACACGATGACGCTGCGTGGCACAACGGTTGCTCTAGGTATCTGCATGCGACGATGAAAAAGCCGGAAGGCGAAAGCGAGTCGCAAAAAAGTTACCCCCCGGAGACGGCTCTTCCCCCCAACCCCCATTAAAGGGTCGTCTCCACCCCCTTTTCTCGAGTTCAGTCATCGGAAGACCGATAAGAAGACGTGTCCCCTCGCGCACTGTTCGTCCTCATCACCGTCGTGACCGCTCCGTCCTCAGCGATGGCTGCGACCACCACCGCGTGCGTCGTCGAGGCGGTCGCGAAAGCCGCGAACGAGCCGCGCCCCGCTCCTCCCGCGTCGAAGTGGTACCACCTCACGAAGGAGCGCGAGAAACCGCTGACGCCCGGGACGTTTCTCAAGGCCGCGCCGGAGAAAGGCAGCATCTGGGCTTTCGGTTATCCCGTGCGCCACCTGCTCCAGGCCCCGGTACGCAAGGCCACAGCCGCGAGCCGCGGAGTGCCTCACGAGTTCTCCCTGGTCGAAGGAACGCGGCTCGTGCTCGAGAAGCGGCTTCTCGGCGCCAACCGCGAGTTCAAGGGTCTTCCCGTCTTCGTCGGGACGCTCGGCATCGGCTACGGCACCTGGTATCTCGCGCACGGTTTGGGCCTTCCCCATCCCTGGGACATCCACCCGATCACGCTGGCTTTCGAGCGGACGGAGAAGAAACTCACCGAAAAGGAGCGCCTCGAGAGAGAACGCATCCTGACCGGCCTGCTCGAGAACGAGTATCTCTTTCACTCGATCCAGGAAAAGTGGAAGGCGGGAAAGATCTCGCGCGCGCAGGCCCTCCAGGACGCCGAGATCACGCGGCTCGGGCACAACGAGCTCCAGCTGTGGCTGTCACAGCTGCGCGCGGCCGCGGACGCCGGCGAGGCGATCGACCCCGAAGACGTTCTCGACGGGATCATCCGCACGCCCGAGGAAGACGACCCGCTTCCCCTGCGAATCATCCCGGTGCTCCACCTGAGGCAGTTCACCGACGGCAGCTGGGCCTCCGACGCCCTCCTTCGCAAGCGCGATCCGAAGCAGGGCAAGGATTTCACCCGCCTCCAGCTGATGTCGATCTACCAGCTCGAGTTCGACAAGATCGGCGCGCTCAGCGAGGCGGTGCGGCACCTCAAGGCGGGAAACGACCTCAAGCAGGTGATCCAGGACGACGGGATCCTCAAGCGCCTGCCGGACGATCCCTACATCCAGCACCTCATGCGCCTGCGGCCCTGGCTGGGCGAGAGGAAGTTCCTCCACCTCATCCAGGAGGACATCGACTGGCAGTTCCGCTTCGCGCAGATGCGGGTGCTCGGCCTCGACATGCTTTTCCCGAAGGAGCAGGGCGGAGAGCCGATCACGCTCGAAGCGATCCGGGCGCGCGTGATCCTGCGCGAGGGGCTGAACCCGCCCACGCCGGCGGGGAAACCCGCGCCGGCTCCCGTCAGACGCTAGTTCGGACTGGCTAATCAGCTCCGGGATACCAGCCAGAATCGAATTGAGTCGCGAACTCGACGTCGGAGATATCGATGATGGCGTCCTCCCGGACGCAGGACCCAGAATTGGCGATGTTTCCGAAGAAGAACTGCTGATCAAGCGCCTGAGGGCCGCCAGGCGCGCCCCAATGATCCGTCCCTCCCCAGGCGTCGAGGTCATCGAACACGCTGTTCGACGCATTCGGGGCATTCTCGTTGTTGTTGTTCACGTAGATGCGCTGAAAACCGCTGCTCTCCGGGCCCCAGCGCCAAGCGATCTGGACGTGGACCCATTGATAGTTGGGAATATGGGTCATCGCGTAGCTTCCGCTGACTCCCGCGCGCAGCTGAAGCGAGGTATTCATGAAATCATCGCCGCCGGAAAACCCGCCGTCATGAAACATCAGGATCACCCGGTCCGTACCCACACCGGTGAAGTTATTCCAGAGGAACCACTTCATCTGTGTATCGTCACACAGCGAACTGTTCGTGACCGGCAGCAAGGGTGCGGTGACCCTCATCCTGAATCGAAGGAAGTACGGGCCGTAACCAACGGACTCCCAGCCAGACGCAGGGCGCATGAGGCTGCCGTTGGCAGTCCACCCCGCCTGATCCGAGTCATGCCCGCGTTGACTGACATCCCAATCCCACCAGTAATAGCGCATGAACGGGCGGTTATTGTAACCGCCGCTGGCCTGATGAGCGAAGTTCCAGAGCGATCCAGGCCCCTTGGGCCCTGCCGGAGCTCCGATCAGCTGGAGCGTGGCTGAAGACCCGCCGACAGCGGCGTAGGGGGTGCTCTGAAACCCGATTCTCCCGATGACTCCAGTGCCAACCGGAAAGGTCGTCGTAGTCGTCGGAAATGAAGTCGTCGTAGTCGCGACAGGGGTCGTCGTCGAAGTAGCACCCGGCGACTGAGTCGTGCTGGTGGTCGTGACCGAAGATCCGCTGGTCGTAGTCGTCACGGCGGCTGGTTGAGTCGTCGTGGTGGTGCTTGTGGTCGAGGTAGGCGATGCCGGAGAAGGACTTGGGCTTGGGCGATGCCCCGATTCCTCACCACCCATCAAGTTCTGAGCTCTCCGTGCAGGAGCGCCTTCGAAAGAAAGGCAGCCGGAAAGTGCGCCTGCTAGGATCGCAAGCGCGATACGACTGAACTCTCGTGATAGGTACGAAGCCCTGAAATGAGTGATTCATTTCCAGGCTATCAGTCGCTAGCTCACTTGGAAATGCGTCACGACCGACACACCCTCTAGAACGTCACGCCGACTTTCGCCGAGGCGGCGAAAACCGTATCCGTCGCGTTCTCCGTCGCGGTGTTCGAGAACTTGTAGAACTCGCCCGGGAAGAAGAAGCCGAAGTCACCCATGAACTTGAAGTTGTCGTCCCAGTTGAAGGTGAGGCCGTAATCCATTTCCCAGCCGAGCGACGTGCCCTGCGCCGGGGCGGCGCCGGCGCGCGTGAATTCGCTGCGCGACCAGCTGTTGTAGCAGACCGTGCCCGAATCGCAGGCGATCGAAGCCTTCGCCCAGACGAAGGAGCCACGGAAATCCCACTTATCCACATGAGCAAGAGCCGTGGCGCCGATGTAGGTCGCGTTCGTGATCGGGTTGTCATAGGGAGAGCGCAGGTTCTGCGTCGTCGCCGTTTCAGCCGGGATGTTCGCCCTTCCGAAGTTGGCGAGCTGGTAGTTGAACATGATCATCCCGAGCTTGTAGTTCGGATTGAAGAAGAAGCCGCGGAAGCTGCCCGCGTTCGTCGAATCCGAGTTCGGCTGGCCCGAAGCATGGCCGCCCTTCAGGCGCAGTTCCCAGGTATCGGAGGCTCTCCAGTCCGCCTCGACGGCGGCCGCGAAGGAACGGTAGGAAATGCTCTGCAGGTTCGTTCCGGTGAGGGTGCCGCTCACGATCGGGAGCTCCGCTCCGAAACCGAAGCGCCCCACGCGCTTCTTCGCGAAGATATCGTAGATGTTGTAGTTCATCGCGCCGCCGCTCGCGACGGACGCGCCGTACGGACCGGAATGGGTGGTCTGGTCGCCGCCCGCGAGGCGCTTGATCAGGTTGAAGCCGATCTCCATGTCTTCGTCGTCGTTTTCGTACTTCAAAGCGAGCGAGTACTCGTTCACGCTGCCCGCGAACGAGCCGGGCGTGCAAACGCCGGTGCCGCCGAAGCCGGGGCAGGAGCCGCCGATCGTGTTGCCCGACGAGTAGGAGATGAACGACGGCATCACGGTGATGGCCGAGAAGTTCGAGATGATGCGAAGCGTGTCGCCCGTGGTCTGGTAGCGGTCGAAGAGGCCGTCGCCGCTGTTCCAGACGACGCCCAGGCCCCAATGCGAGGGCGCGCGGCCCACCTGGATGATGCCGAAGTCGCTGATGAACTCGGCCCAGAAGCGCTGGGCGGAGATCGCGCTTCCGCGCGACTGGTTGGAGTAGAACTGATTCTGGCCGCTCGACCAGCCGGGGGCGTTGCCGAACACCCCGAAGATCGGGTCGCCCAGCCAGAACTCCGACTTGATGTAGACGTTGTCGTTGACGATCAGCTTCGGGCGCAGACGCATGAACAGCGTCTCCCAGTTGGCGTCGTTGTTTCCGGCCGGGGAGATGTAGTATCCGCCAGCCGCGGCCCGGGTGGCATCGACCGTGCCCGTCGCGCTGTCGAGGTTGTAGTTGCTGACCAGGTTGAACTCGGACCAGAACTGCCCGCCCCAATGCAGCTCGATCGCGTGAGCGGGAGCGACCAGACTCAGGGAAAGAACGCAGCCGGCTAAGGCGTTACGAAAAAGCCGTCCGATCGGAAAACTCACGTCTGCTCGTGCTGCGGGCATCTTTTGAAACTCTCCAAGTGGGTCGGCCGCAAATGGCCAAAAGTAGTTAGATTTCTTGATCAAATAGACGAGGTATGCCACGTTTTATTGACCGGTAGATTTCCCGTCAAGCTTTTTGCTTTCTTCCTTTCCTTTAAGGAGCGCTCTTTTCGTGCGCATGCGGCGCGTTGTCATCCTGAGCACGGCAGTCTTTCTGATGATCGGGTTCGCCGCTTACTTGGGCGTCCTGTATCGGCAGCTGCTCCAGGCATTCGATCAGCAGCAGCAGTACCTGCCGATGCGGATCTTTTCCGACGTGACGCGCATCGCCCCTCCGCAAAGCCGCGACTTCGTCGAATCCCGTCTTCGCGCACTGGGCTATAACTTCGAGAAGGGCGAGGATGGCTCATTGCGTTTCCGTCTTCGCTCGCCGACGAGCGAAGACGGGCGGACCTACTATCCCGCCTACCTCGTGCCCGAGGCGCACCCGACGCTCGAGATCGGGGACAAGCCGATCGTCCTCAAGTTCGACGGCGGGCAGAACGGCGCGCTTCTTCAAAGCGTCGAGGTCGCGGAGACCGACACCGAGCTTCGCGAGATCCCTGACGTCTACCTGGAGCCCGAGCTCATCGCGACGGTGTCGCGCGGGGGCGCCGAAGGCGACAGCTCCAACTACATCCGTTCTGTGGTGAAGTTCGAGGAGATCCCGCCCAAGGTCTGGCGCGCGATCATCGCCGTCGAGGACCCGCACTTCCTCGAGCATCGCGGGCTCGACCCGCGCGGCTTCGCCCGCGCCCTCTGGACCAACCTGCGCACGATGTCGCTCGCCCAGGGCGGAAGCACGATCTCGATGCAGCTCGTGAAGAACCTTTCCAAGCGCCGCGGGAAGAACATCATCCGCAAGGTGAACGAGATCTTCCTGACGCTCCTTCTCGAGATGAAGATGGAGAAGGAGCAGATCCTCGAGCGCTACCTGAACGAGGTTTACCTCGGGCAGGTCGGCAGCTTCGAGGTCCACGGCGTCGTCGAGGGAGCGCGCCACTTCTTCGGGAAAAGCCTCGACGACCTGAACCAGGCCGAGGCCGCGCTGATGGCCGGCGTGATCCGCGGCCCGCACTACTATTCGCCGTACCGCGACCAGGCCAAGGAGCGGGCGCTCGAGCGGCAGAAATGGGTGCTCAAGCGCATGGTCGAGACCGGACACCTGACGGAAGAGGAGGAGAAGGAGGCCCACTCCGCGCCGATCCGCCTGGCCCCGCCGCAGACCTCGACGAACAAGGCGCCGTACTTCACCGACTACGTCAAAGCCGAGCTCATCACGCGCCTCAAGGGCCGCATGACGGAAGACGAGATCACCGACGCGGGCTTCCGCGTCTACACGACGCTCGATCCGTACGTGAACTCGGTCGCTCAGCGCGCGGTCTCGCGCGGCATCGAGGCGATCGAGAAGAAGCTCAAGCTCCAGGCGCACGAGCGGCTCGAAGGCGCGCTCGCCGCGGTCGACCAGTCCGACGGCTCCGTCAAGGCGCTGATCGGCGGAAGGAACTACGCCCAGTCGACGTTCAACCGCATCCTCAACATGCGCCGGCAGGTGGGCTCCACGTTCAAGCCTTTCGTCTACCTCGCCGCGCTCGAAAAGGGCGCCGACGCCAA